>JAYSFT010000115.1:0-10145 GCA_041913245.1 Rhodospirillaceae bacterium
TCCAGCTACATCACCGGCGAGATCTTGCCGATCATCGGCGGTTATAGCGGCGGGTAAAAAAGCCCCCCGCGCGCCGGCCAGCGGCGCGCGGGGGGCGACATCCTTACATACGGAAGCGGACTCCCGCGCGATAAGCGCGGCCCAAGGTGTCATACAGGTTTGGGTTGGTCGGCTTACCTGCGTACAGCAGACCGCCGTTGACGGGTACGATCGGCGGGGACTTATCGAACGCATTATCCACGTTGAAGAACAACGAGGCTTCCGCATCGCCGAAGGTGAGTTTGTACTGGACGTTGGTGTCCAGGTAGAACGCGCCCTTGACTTGGTTGTTGTCGATGGTCGGATGCGTGACCGTCGAACGCGGGCATCCCGCCGTGCACTCGATATAGGCCTTGTCGAAGACGCCGGAGGACACGCCGCGCCCGATCAGCGTGACGGACACCGGATCGAAGTCCATCGTCACCGTGCCGGTCCAGCGCCAGCTCGGCAGGCCCGCGTTGGAGACGATATTGTTCTGACCGACGCGGTCGATCGGCTCGTTAATGCCATTCGACACAAGGTTCTTCAGATAGTGCGTGGCCAGGAACCGCACCGACAGGTTCCCGTCCATGCTCTCGGCGATATCGGACAGCGGCATGCGGTAGCTGACGTCGAAGTCGATGCCCCGGTCGATTTCGCTGACGAAGTTGAACGGCTGCGCGTAAACACGCACGATCGTCACGACACCGTTGACCGGCGCGCGCTCGACACCGGAACAGAAAACGGTGTTTCCGGCGAAGCAGTTGTCGATCGTCTGCTGTGTGCCGACGGTACCGATCGCGTTCTTGATCTTGATATTATAGTAGTCGACCGACGCGCTGAGGCCGGGCAGGAAGGTCGGCGTCAGGACGACCCCGATCCCCGTCGTATCGGCCTTCTCGGGCGTTAATGCGATGTTCCCCGTCGTTACCGTTTCGGCTTGCGCATTTGGGTTGCCCGAGAACGGATCGTTGACGTAGGTCAGGCCGCGAATCCCCGTCGTGAAAAGTTCGGCGAGATTGGAGGCCCGGATGTCGCGCGAGCGCGTGAAGCGGAAGCGCACATCGTCGATCGGTGTATAGGTCAGACCCGCCTTCCAGGTCATGACAAAACCAGATGTCGAATAGTCGGTTGCGCGGACCGCCGCATTGAGATCGAGCGCCTGCGCCCAGGATTCATCCTTCGCCAGCGGCACGACGGTTTCCGCGAAGGCTTCCTTCACGTTGTATGTGCCGATGGTGGGACGGTAGTTCGCCGCGTACCACATGCCGGCCAGGGCGCGCGGGTCTGCGATACCGGTGACCGACTCCTTGCGGTGTTCGGCGCCGACGGCAATGGACACAGGGCCGGCCCAGCTGGAGAACGGCTCGCCGCGCAGGGTCGCCGCCGCCACGTTCTGGCGGAAGCGTTCATAGCGATAGGACGATCCCCACAGATAATCCTGCGAGGCCTTGGTCGCGACACCTTCGCCGAAAACGTTGAACGGCACGCACGCGCTGCTCGGATTGGTCAGCTTGACGCGGCAGACGACGCGGCCCGTGGCCGGGTCTAGCACGGCGTCGATGGCTTCGCGGTAGAGCGGCACCAGTTTATTGCCCAGCGAGTATTGCGACGCACGGGTGATCCCCAGCTGGTAATAGGCGTCCCAGTTCCAGGTGCTGTCGCCCATCTCGAAGTCGCCTTCCGCGCCGACGACATAGCGGTTGACGGTACGCTCGGTGTAGGCCCCTTCATGCAGGTCATCGACCCAAGAGCCGAAGGTGAACTGCGTCAAGCCGAAACCAATGGCCCGCTGCCGGACGCTTTCCGGCAGATAGGCGTTGTCCACATTCATGATCAGGGTGTTCAGCTCGCCGCTGACGCCGAAATAACTTTCGTGGGTCGTGCGGTCCCAGGACAGCTGGGCGTAGACGTTCACGTTGTCGGCCACATCGTAGGCCACGCGCGTGAAGACGTTTTGATGCGTGTGGCGCGGGTCGATCGATGTCGCTTTGGAGACATCGGACACCCGCCAATCGCCGCCCGACATATAGACGCCGCCCACCAGGCCGTAGGTAAATTGATAGGGCGTGCCGCCGGGACCGAACGCCGTTCCCTTCAGCGGGCCGGACGTGATGATCCCGCCGTAGGTCGCTGCCGCCGCGGCCACATTCGGGCGCACGATGTACTGCGGGACCGAGGAGTTTGTGGTCGCGTTGTAAGCCGGGTTGGTGAGAATGCCCGTCAGGCCATTCATCCATTCGCGGTTATTGGGCTCCTGACCCATATCGCCGAGGATGCCCACGTTCTTGCTCACCTCAGCCGAGAACAGGGCATGGCCGCGGCCGTTGCCGAACGCGGTGCCGCCGGCCATGTTGCCTTTCCAGTGCTGGCCGTCGCCAAGGTCGGTGATCCCCGCCGAAACTTCGCCTTTGAGACCGGTGAACTCCTTGTCGAGCACGAAGTTGACCACGCCCGACAGCGCGTCCGAGCCGTACGCCGCCGACGCGCCGCCCGTCACGATGTCGACGCGGGAAATGAGGCCTTGCGGGAAGCCGCCGACGTCTACCTGATTCTGCTGCGTTGCCGGCACGGAGCGCTGGCCGTCGAGAAGCACCAGGGTGCGCGCGGTGCCGATCCCGCGAAGGTTCAGCGCATTGATGCCGCCCGAACCGGAGCTGATTGTCCCGGTGCTGTTGCGGGGGGTGACACTGCCCATCACCGAGGGAAGCGTATTGACGAAGTCCGCGACATCGCGCGGGGCAGCGGCTTGAAGGACCTCTTCGCCCACGACCGTCAGCGGGGTCGGCGCTTCGTAGCCATCGCGCACGATGCGAGACCCTGTGACGACGATTTCTTCACCCACTTCCGGCGATTGGGCCGCTTGCTGCGCAATGACGGGCTGCGCGAACAATGCTCCGGCCGAGAGCGCGAGGAGCGAGGTGGTGCAGAGCGCGCGGCGTTTCGTCGTCTTCATGATTTCCCCCAATAGGTGTGCAGGCCGCGGAAAGGTTTCGGCCCAGATGCGCGTACTACGTACGCCTCGGCACTTTTCCGACAGCTTCGAGAAAAAACTTTCTGGACACTCGCGGCGCCGTTGGCCGACACTTGAGGGAGAGTGCATACCGGCCGGGGGGCGGATAATGCCGAGCGATGAGGCTCAGTCGACAAAGTTCGGGCTTCTCTTTTCCAGATATGACCGCGAGTTGCGCAGATTTCTGAGCGGATACCTCAGCAATAAGAGCGACGTCGACGACTGCGCCCAAGAGTCCTTTTTGAACCTGTGGAAGCAGGAAACCCGCGGCAATCTTCACGAGGACCCCCGCGGCTACCTGTTCATCACGGCACGGAACGTAGTGCGGGATTTTGTCCGCAAGGGACGCGCGCGGCGGACCGAACAGCATGTCGAGCTGTCGGAAGATTTGCATGCCGTGCGTTATACAGAGGCGGAGACCAATCTGATCCATCGGGAGGGCCTCCGGATGATCGAAGCCCAGCTTGATGCGCTGCGGCCCTCGACACGCCTTGTCTTCCTGCTGCATTACGTGGAATTGATGCCCTTCGACGCCATAGCAAAGCGCCTTGGAATATCCACCCGGACCGTGGAGCGGGAAATGGCGCGGGCGTTGGACCACTGCCGCGCCGCGCTCGGTTCGACCTTTAAGGATATCTTGAGTCCCTGATGATGTTTCGCCGCACCCCTCAGACCGCGACCGAATGGGTCGTCAGGCTGCAGGCGGGTCCCCTTTCCTGGTGGGACCGCCGCGCGCTGACGCGCTGGCTGGCCCAGGACCCCGCGCGCCTGAAGGCGTTGGGCGAGGCGCAGGCTCTGAGCGAGCTGGCACAGCGGCTGGGCGAAAGCGGACCGGCGCGCCAACTGCTGGCGCAGGATTTATGGCTGCATGCGCGCACGTCACGGCGCCCACTGGGAATGGCTCTCCCGTCTCTTGCCGCCGCGGCCGTTGCCGCTGTCATAATCGTGGTGGTCGCGCCGTGGGATGCATCCCCCATGTCCAGGATCGAGGACGGCGGACGCGCGCAGACCAGCGTCGGACAGATCGCCAGCTACATGCTCCCCGACCGGTCGCAGATCACCGTCGCGGGCGCATCCGCTGTGTCTCTTTCGTTTTCGGACGGCCGCCGCGACGTGGCGCTGGAACGGGGCGAAGCTTTTTTCGACGTCGCGCCCGACCGTGACCGGCCTTTTGTGATCAAGGCCGGTGCGCACACGGTGACCGTCACCGGCACGAGCTTTAACGTGAACTATCTCGCGGCCTTGAACGAGGTCGAAGTCGCGGTGCTGGAAGGGACTGTGCGGGTCGCGTTCCCGGCCTTAAATGGCGGCGCGGACGAAATTCGGGAGATGCATCCCGGCGACGTTATCCTCTTCCCGGAGACCGGCGCGCCGGTGCGGCAATCCCTGTCAGCCCAGCAAGTCGCGGCGTGGCGATCGCGAAAGCTTTATTTCGATGGCGCAAATCTCTCGCAGGTGCTGGCGGAGGTGAACCGGTATGCGCCGAAGCCGCTGGTCAGCGAGGGCGCGGAGATCGACCGCCTGATGCTCACCGGTCAATTTTCGGCTGGAGACGTGGCGTCGGTTCTCGTTTCACTGCAGCAACTCTATGGCATTGAAGCCCAGGAAACCGCCGAGCGTTGGGTCCTTCAGAAGCAGCCCCGGAACACGCCGCGGCGCTGATCCGCCTACAGAACGAAACGAATCCCGGCGCGAAAAATCCGCCCAAGGATGTCGTAGAGGATCGGGTTGGTTTGCGCATATCCGTACGGCGTGCCGTTGATTCGCGGGACCGTCGCGGGGTCTTTGTTGGCCACGTTTTGGACATTCAAAAACGCGCTGACCCCGTTTTCAAACCGATAGGCGAGCGACGCATCCACGTAGGCCGCTCCGGCGATGTGGTTCATATTGATCGTGGGCTGCTCGATGGTCGAGGCCGGGCAGCCTGCGGTGCACGCAATGAACGCGTTGCTCAGCGTTCCGGCGCTGACGCCCCTTGCGGTTATGGCCGAGGTGATCGCGCCAACGTCATAAGCCATCGCCGCCATCCATCGCCATCGCGGCATGCCACCGTCGGACGAATGCCCCTCGTTCACGCCGGCGGTGTTGACGGGACTGTTGAGGCCGAAGTCGAGAATGTTCTTGCGGTTGTTCGTCGCGAGGGCGCGAAAGGTGAGACTCCCGGCCCAGTCTTGCGAAACGCGGCCAAGGTCGAAGTGATAGCTCAGCTCGAAGTCGACGCCTTCGACGGTTTGCCGCGCAATATTGAGCGGCGTGATGTTGATCAGGTACTGCTCCTGCCCGCCCATGCTTGAGCGCGCGATGGCGTCGCAGAAGGCCTTCTGTCCGCGGTAGCAGAAGTTGACCACGTCCTGGCCCTGCAACACTTGGATGGAGTCTTTGATGTCTAAACGCCAAAAGTCGACCGACGCTTTGAGCCCTGGAAGAAATTGCGGCTGAACAAGGACGCCCACGCCCGTGGTATCCGCCTTTTCAGGCGTGAGGTTAAGGTTGCCGCGGCTTAAACTCCGGATGAAAGCCGTCGGATCGCTCGTGATGAGATTGTTCACATTGTTGGTCCCGCTCACCCCACCTGAGAAGAGTTCGAGCAGGTTCGGCGCGCGAATATCGCGTGAACGGGCCGCCCGCAGCCGCAGGTCGGTGACCGGCGCGTAGGTGACGCCAAGTTTCCAGGTCGTGACAAATCCCGACGTGCTGTACGACGTCGCGCGCGCGGCGGCGCTGATTTCAAGGCTGCGCGCCCACACCTCGTCACGGGCCAGCGGAACAACCGTTTCGCCGAAGGCTTCGCTGACCGTGTAGCGCCCAAAGGTTGGCGTATAATTTCCAAGGAACCAGCCGGTCGGCGCCGCGACACCTCGTACCGTCTCACTGCGGTGCTCTGCGCCGATGGCAACGGAGATGGGCCCCGCCCAATCGTGCACCGGCGCGCCGTGAAGTGAGAACGCGCCGACATTTTGGTCATACCGTTCCGTTCGCCAGTCCGTTCCGGTGATGTAATCAAGCGCCGCTTGTCCATTGACGCCAAGGCCGAAGAGATTATAGGGCACGCACCCGTTACCGGGATTTGCGAGCGAGCTGCGGCAGAGGATGGCCCCATTCGCGCCTCTGACCGCGTCGGACGCTGCCGCGAACCGGTAAGTATTGATGACACGCTGCAGCTTCGATGTGTGATGCGTCACGCCCTTCTGGAAGTAGAGATCCCAGGTCCAGGGTTCGTCGGAGACCTCGAATGTACCGTGAGCACCGACGACCGCGCGCGTTGTCCGCCGGTCCCCCACGACCTCGGGAGATCGATTGCCAAGGTCACCGTTGATCGTACCGAAACTGAACGCGGTGACGCCCAACGCGGACGCCCTCGCGGCGATGGAGCCCGGAAGGAAAACGTTGTCGGCAGTGACCGTCAAATTCCCGGAGTAGAGCGGCAGGAGCGCGATGGAATAGGATGACGCATGCCCCCATCCGTACTGCGCATAGACGTTCATCGTGTCACTGACGTCATAGGCCAGCCGCCCAAAAAGATTTTGCCGCGACGCCCGCGTGCCGAGACTCTGTGTGGCGTGCACGTTGAGGGACGACGCCTGGCTGGACCCATACATGTTTGATCCATCCGTGAGCACGCCGTAATCGAACTGATACGGCGTACCGCCCGGACCGAACGCGATGCCTTTGAGTGGGCCGGACGTAATGAGGCCGCCCGGCGCCGCGCGGGCGTTGTTGACGGGATCGAGGATGAGAAGCTGGGGCTCGCCGTTACCGGGGAGGTAATTTGGATTGGCAAGCAGACCGATATTGGTCTCGTTCCAGCCCCGGTTGATCGGGTGAACCACCCCGTCCGTGTGCTCCACCTCGCCGCTGATAAGCCCGTGAAGACGCTCGTCGGCGAATCGCTTTCCCGCTGTCATCGCGGCACGGAAATTCGCGTTGTCGCCGTAGGTCGTCAATCCGCCCGAGACTTCGCCCTTCAGTCCGGTGAAGGTTTTGTCGAGAACGAAATTCACGACTCCGGCAAGCGCATCAGAGCCGTAGGCGGCGGCCGCGCCGCCGGTCACCACATCGACGCGTGAAACCAATTGCTGCGGGAATGTATTCACATCGGCGGCGCCGCTGATAACCCCTGCGACGGACCGCTGGCCGTCGAGAAGAACCAGAGTTCGCTGCGTTCCCAGGTCCCGCAGGCTAAGGCCATTTGTGCCGGCGATCCCCGAAGCGGTTTGAATATTTTGATTGGGCGTTTGGCTGCCCGCAAAGGCCGGCAGCGCGTTCACCAAATCGGCAAGATTGCCGGTGGCCTGGCGCGCGATCAACTCCGGGCCGAGAACAGTGAGAGGCGTTGGGGCATCGTAGCCGAGCCGCGCGATTCGCATGCCAGGGACCAAAATCTCCTCAAGCGCGTCGGCAGTGGGCGGCGGTCCCGAGGGCCGCGCAGCCTCGCGTATTTCGATTCCGCGAGGTGAATCGGTCTGGCTGGGGACGATGACGAACACGGCGCCGTCATTGTTCAGCACCTTGAGATCGGTGCCCTCGATAAGCCGATCGATCGCCTCTTCCGCGGTGAACCGTCCACTTAGGCCGCGGGTTCTGCGCCCCCATACCTGATCAGGTGCAAACACCAGGTTCACGCCCGTTGCGCGTTGAAGCCTCTTCAGGCCGTCCTCGACACTCATGGGGTCGATCTTCAGCCGGTACTCGGTGCGCGGGCTTTGCGCCGCGGCAGGCAGAGCGACGGCGCATGATGCCGCCGCGGCGAGCGCCACGAAGACACTCTCAGCCACAGCGTTTGAAGGGAAAGTGGAGCGCGGCATCCGGCTACGGCGGGGGCGCGGTCACGATGGCATCACCGCAAGGCCCCAGACCTGAAACTAGGCGGGGCGAAGAACGGTCAGAACGTAAAGCCGACGCCAACTCCCGTTGTCATTCCACATGTCGCCCCCAGCCTTCCGTCTGCGAGTCCCCGTGGGTACGTACGCGCCGTTGGATCGCGGCAATCGTCCCGCGGCGCGGCATCGACGTCCCTGCGCACATCGATGCAGTGGCGCAGACCACAAGCAACTCGATCGCCGCGATTATCACAAATTCCGGTAAGACCCCTCAACAGCAATTCCACGCCCCCCGCCCTCTCGCACTGCAATGCGGAGGTCATTTGCGGTTCGAAGTTAAAAACGTTGTCGGAAAATAGGGGCCGCCTACGTAGTACCCTTCTGGCCACCACCCTCGGTGGCTCACCGCGGCTGCGCCCGCGGAGCGCGAGCCACGCGGGGCGGTGCAGTTTTTGGGCTATCGTAAGGTTTCCCCCAAAACGATAGCCTCGGCCGGCCGTGGCACTTCCCTGCGCGGCCGGCCCTTTCTTCTTTTTTCTCGGTTGGAGAGCAAGAGCATGACGACGTTCGCACGGATCATTGAAAGCCCTAGAGTCCGGTCGGCGGTGGCCTCGGTGGCCCTTGTGGCAGCTGTCGCATCATCATCCCTTGCGCGGGGCGAAACGCTCGATCTT
Source organism: Rhodospirillaceae bacterium (assembly GCA_041913245.1). Taxonomy (GTDB): domain Bacteria; phylum Pseudomonadota; class Alphaproteobacteria; order Rhodospirillales; family Rhodospirillaceae; genus SHVO01. The sequence continues at coordinate 8,526 of JAYSFT010000115.1, forward strand.
ACATCGGCAACGATCGCCGACGTCCAGTCTGCCCTGGGAACGCGCAAGCTCAGCTCGGAAAAACTAACACAAGCCTATATGGCCCGGATCAAGGCCTACGACAAACAGGGCCCCGCCATTAATGCGGTCATCATGGTGAATGCAAACGCGCTCCGGGAAGCGCGGGCCCTGGATCGCGAGCGCCGGGCCGGCAAGGTCCGAGGACCACTGCACGGCATCCCAGTCATCGTCAAAGACAACTACAACACCAACGATATGCCGACCACGGCCGGCTCGCAATTGCTTGCGGGGTCTATCCCGCCGACCGACGCTTACGTCGTGAGAAAGCTGCGTGAGGCAGGCGCCGTTATCATCGCGAAGGTGAACTTGAACGAATTTGCCGGCAGCGGCGGGATGACCAACGGCGAGAAAGACCCGAAGATCGCGGCCCTGGGACGGGCCCAGGCCGGCTTCAGTTCGCAAGGCGGCCAGACGCGCAATCCGCACGACATCGAAAGGGTCCCTTCGAGTTCCAGCGGGGGTACCGGCGCCTCGATCGCCGCCGCTTTCGGCCAGTTCGGGCTCGGGACGGACACCGGCGGATCGGTTCGCGGCCCCTCCTCGGTCAACGGCATCGTCGGCTTGAAAACGAGCTATGGACTGGTGAGCCGCGCCGGGATCGTCCCCTTATCCTTGAGCCTCGACACATCGGGTCCGATGGCGCGCAATGTGTACGACGTTGCCGCCGCGCTCAACGTCATGGTCGGCGTCGACCCCGAGGATCCCACCACGCAGATGTCCGTTGGAAAAGCGGAAACTGATTACACGAAGTTCGTCAAACCCGGCGCGCTAAAAGGCGCCCGCATCGGCATCGGACGCGACTTTCTGGGCGGAGACGAGCAGGTCGACAAGATCACCGAGTCCGCGATCGAAACGTTGAAATCTTTAGGGGCCGAGATCGTCGATCCGATCAAAGTTCCCGCCTATTTGCTCGACATGCGCACCGGCGTTTACGCCCTGCTCGTGAATTCGGAGTTCAAGGCGCAGATCACGGATTACCTGCACACATTGAAGCCCGGTTTTCCGAAAAGCTTTGACGAAATCGTCGCCCTCGCCAATGACCCGGCGACCCATTATCGCAGCCCGGAAAAAGCCTTCGGCCTCAAATACTCGCAAGCGCACGCCGTGGACTTGAACAGCCCGACGTATCTCACGCTCAAGAACGATACCTTGCCTGCGATCCGGGCCGGCGTCGAAGCCGTCTTTGCCACCTATAGAGTGGATGCGATTCTTGCGCCGACGAACTCCACGCCGGCCCAATTGATCTCCGAGCCTCGGCGCGGAGGCGGCGGACGCGGCGACTCTCCAGGGAATTTGACTAATGAATCCTGGATCCCTGAAATTGTCGTCCCGGCGGGCATGACAACGGAAGGTTTGCCGGTCACGATCTCGCTTCTCGGGCCCCGGTTCAGCGAGGCGAGGTTGATCGGCTACGCATACGACTTCGAGCAAGCGACAAAGGCGATCCGCCTGCCCAAGAACACGCCCGCCCTGAAAAGCGACAAGATCTCCTATTAAGCCAGCAGACGCTCCGCCGCTTCGGCACAGACGCGGCGGAGATCGGGGACAGAGGTGATTTCC
>JAYSFT010000116.1:0-10142 GCA_041913245.1 Rhodospirillaceae bacterium
GGCATGAAGGCGCAAGCCACGCGCCTGCGCGTCATTTCGGAAAACCTGGCCAACGCGGACTCGACCGCCGAAGTGCCGGGCGGCGAGCCTTATCGCCGCAAGCTGGTGACCTTCCGCAATCAGCTCGACCGCGAGCTGGAAGCCGATACGGTGAAAGTGAAGCGCATCTACAACGACCGCTCGCCGCTCACGTCCAAATACGACCCGACGCATCCGGGCGCGAACGAGCAGGGCTACGTGCTCCAGCCCAACGTGAACCCGCTGATCGAAATGATGGACATGCGCGAAGCGCAGCGCTCGTACGAAGCCAACATGAACGTGATCGCGACCTCGCGCCAAATGGTCGCGAAGACGCTCGATCTTCTCCGCTAGGATAGGAGCACCGCCTCATGGCGATCGATTTCGGTTCGGCCGTAAAGGCCTACGGTGAAGCCGCCAAGATCGCGCAGGGCGCGGCCAGCGGCATCGCGAAAGCCTCCGCGGCCGCCCCGGGCGAAAACTCCTTTGTGAACATGGTCACCGACCAGCTCCAGTCGGCCGTGCAGACGGGCCGCCAGGCGGAAGAGCTCAGCTTGAAGCAGATCAGCGGCGAAGCGGACCTCAAGGACGTCGTCACCGCCGTCGCCAACGCCGAGCACACCCTGGAAACCGTCGTCGCCGTGCGCGACAAGGTCCTCAGCGCCTACCAGGAAATCCTGCGGATGCCCATTTAATGAACGAGATCGAGGTCCTCGATATCGCGCGCGACGCGATGATGGTGATGCTGCTGGTCTCCGCGCCGATGCTGCTCATCGGCCTGGCGGTCGGTCTCGTCATTTCCATCTTCCAGACTCTCACGCATATCCAGGAAATGACGCTTACCTTCATCCCGAAGATCCTCGCCGTGTTCGGCTCGATGGTTATCTTCATGCCGTGGATGCTGCGCGAGCTCACCGAATTCACCCAGCGCATCATGGATAAGATCGTCGCGCTCGGCTGACGGCCTCCCTCTCCCGAAGGGAGAGGGCCGGGGTGAGGGGGAATAAGTGACTCTCAACGACTACCTCGCCATCAACGTCTTCCACTTCCTGCTGGTCTTTGCCCGCCTCGGCATCGTGTTCCTGATGCTGCCCGGCGTCTCGGCCGTTTACGTGCCGATGCGCATTCGCCTGATCCTCGCGGTGCTGGTGGTCGTGGTCATCCTGCCGCTGGTCGCGGGCACCTTGCCGCCGCAGCCCGAGAGCGCGGCCGAGCTGGTGTGGCTCATCGTGTCGGAAACCATCGTCGGCGGCTTCATGGGCGCGCTGATCCAGATCGTGATGTCCGCGCTCGAACTCGCCGCCTTCATGATCTCGAACGCGGTCGGCATCACCAACGCCATGATCGACGACCCGGTCACCGAAGAACAGACCAGCATCGTCACCGGCTTCCTGTCGTTGATCGCGGTGGCGCTGATCTTCATCACCGGCGTGCACCACTTCATCCTCCAGGCCATCGTGGAGAGCTATACCCTCATGGCGCCGAACACGCCGCTCTTCACCGGCGATATGCTCCAGCTCGGCGCGCGCCTGCTCGATCAGGCCTTCGCCATGGGTCTCAGGCTCTCGGCGCCGTTCATCGTCTACGAAATGGTCTTCCAGATCACCTCGGGCGTGCTGGCGCGGCTTTCGCCGCAGCTCAACGTCTTCTTCGTCGCCGTTCCGGGAAAGATCATCCTCGGCATCGCCGTGCTGATGGTCAGTCTTCCCGTGATGATGCTTCTGTTCATGAAGTTCCTCGAAACCAACATGGTCAACTTCCTGAGGTAGGCCATGTCCGAGGACAAAGACGCAAAAACGGAAGAGCCTACGTCAAAGCGCCTGGGCAAGGCGCGCGAAGAAGGCAACATCCCGGTCTCGCAGGAAGTCAAAAGCGTCGCCATGCTGGTGGGGGTGCTGATTGTCGTCGGCATCCTGGGGCCGTGGGTCGCAAGCGACATGTCGCAGTACCTGCGCATGTTCCTTGAACGCCCGGAATCGATCTCGCTCGACAATGACTCCGTCGGCCCGCTGTTCCTGCAGATCCTGTGGCGGATCGGCGTCCTGCTCGCGTTCCCGGTGTTCGTGCTCATGATCGCCGCCTTCATCGGCACCATGGCGCAGGTGGGCTTCGTCTACACGCCGAAGAAGATCGAGCCGAAGATGGAGAACATCAGTCCCATCGCCGGCTTCCGCCGCCTGATGTCGTTGCAGTCGTTGATCGAGGCCGGCAAGGCGGTCATCAAGATCGTGCTCATCAGCGCGATGGTGGGCTTCTTGATCGTCCCGGCCATTGAAAGCCCCGACTGGCTCATGGGCCAGGACGTGCGGACCACGCTCGAGGACATTCACCATCTGATGGTGATGATCCTGTTTCTCGTGGTGCTGGTGATGGGGGCGCTGGCGGCCGCCGACTACATCTACCAGAACTGGTCGCACAAAGAAAAACTCAAGATGACCAAGCAGGAGGTCAAGGACGAGCACAAGGAGGCCGAGGGCGATCCGAAGGTGAAGGGCAAGATCCGCCAGCTCCGCCTCGAACGCCATCGCCACCGCATGATCGCCGCCGTCCAGAAGGCCTCCGTGGTTATTACGAACCCGACCCACTTCGCGGTCGCGTTGCAGTACGACGTCGACAGCATGGCCGCTCCGGTGGTCGTGGCGAAGGGCGTCGACTTCCTGGCGAAACGGATGCGCCAGGTGGCCGAGGCGCACGACGTGCCCATCGTCGAGAACCCGCCGCTCGCCCGCGCGCTCCATGCCGCGGTCGAGGTTGATCAGGAGATTCCGGCGGAGCACTATAAGGCCGTTGCCGAAGTCATCGGCTACGTCATGCGCCTGAAGGGCAAATTTGCAAAGTGAGCCCACGTTCGTCGCCGCGGCCGTTCTCGCCGGCGTCCTTGTCTTGCTCGCGCTGCTGGGTATGATCTGGCGCGCCCGCAGGGCGCCCAGGGCCCGTGTCGATTCCCGCGTGCTCGAGATCCTCGTGGCCGCGTCGGCCGCGCCCCGGCTGGTCACGGCGGGCGAGGGGCGGGTGGTCGCCGCCAATCCGGCGGCGCGGGACTGGCTCGGCGACCTGCCGCCGCTCGAACTCCTGTCGCGCGACGCCGCCCGCGATTACGCCGGCGACGAGGCGGTCGCCCGGCTGCGTCAGGCGGCCATGACCAACCTTGCCGCGGCCGCCGAAGTGCCGCTCGAGGGCGCGACCGATGAAACCGAATGGTTCGATGTCGCCGTCCGCCCGATCGGCGAGGGTTATCTCCTGTGGGACGCCGTGGACATCACCGCCCGGCGCACGATCACGGACATCCTCAATCAGGAACGCCAGGATCTCGCCGACTTCCTCTATCTCCTGCCCGGGGGCATCTATTCGGTGGACGTCGACGGCGGCTTCCGCTTCGTCAACCAGCGCTTCGCCGACTGGCTCGGCTACGACGTCGAGGAGATCGGCGCCCTCAAGCTCGACGACATCATCACCGGCTCCAGCCGTCCGCAGCCGGACGGCGAATGGCAGGGCGAGGTTCATTTCAGGACCCGCGCGGGCGAAACCGTCGCCGCCCTCGTGCTTCAATCGACCTATGACGACGCCGGCGTCACGCGCACCCGCACCCTGGTGGTGCGCGACGGCATGCGGCGCGAGCCGCCCGGCGCCTCGGGCCGCATCGCGTACGAGCGTTTCCGCGCGCTGTTCGACGCCGCGCCGGTGGCGATCGCGATTTCCGATGTCGACGGGATCATCGTCGACTGCAACCGCGCCTTCGAAAAGCTTACCGAGCAGCCGCGCGCCGGCCTGATCGGCAGTCCCCTGCTCGAACGCGTGATCGAGGACGATCGGCGTATCTTCGCCGGCGAACTCGAGCGCGTATTGTCCGGCGAAAGCGACGGCAGTCATGTGGATGTGCGCGTGAGCGGCGCGGGCGTTTCGCAGACCTCGGTCTTCGTGGGACCGATGTCGGCGCCGGGGGATAGCGAGATCGAAGGCGCCGTCGCCCACTTCATCGACGTCACCGAGCAGAAGGAACTCGAGGTCCAGTTCGCCCAGGCCCAGAAGATGCAGGCCATGGGCCAGCTCGCCGGCGGCGTCGCCCACGATTTCAACAACCTGCTCACCGCCATGATCGGCTTCTGCGATCTCCTTCTGCAGCGCCACGGCGCCGGCGATCCGTCCTTCGCCGATATCATGCAGATCAAGCAGAACGCCAACCGCGCCGCGAACCTCGTGCGCCAGCTCCTGGCCTTCTCGCGCAAACAGCCCTTGCAGCCCAAGGATCTCAACATCACCGATGCGCTGATGGAGCTTTCGCATCTCCTGACGCGCCTCATCGGCGAGTCCATCGAATTCAAGCTGATCCACGGCCGCGATCTCGGCCTCGTGCGGGTGGACCCCGGCCAGTTCGATCAGATGATCATCAATCTCGCGGTGAACGCGCGCGACGCCATGCCCGGCGGCGGCACGCTCACCATCACGACGGGCACGGAAGTTTTCGACCAGCCGACCCAGCTCGGCGCCGAACAGGTGCCCGCGGGCCGCTATATCTTCATCTCCGTCGCCGATACCGGCACCGGCATCCCGCCCGAGAATTTGGGGCGCATCTTCGAGCCGTTTTTCTCCACCAAGAAGGAAATCCCCGGCGCCGGAACCGGGCTTGGACTCGCCACCGTGTACGGCATCGTCCGCCAGACCGGCGGGTTCATCCTGGTCGATTCCTCGCCGGGCAAGGGGGCGAGCTTCTCGATCTATCTGCCGCGCGCCGCGCCGGAAGTCGAAGACGCCGAAGCCGCGGCCGCCTCGCAGCGCGCCCGAGCGGCGGCGGCCAAGGCCCCCGCGCCCGATACCGACACCGCCGATCTCGGCGGCCACGGCACCATCCTCCTGGTCGAGGACGAAGACGCCGTGCGCGTGTTCGCCGCGCGCGCCCTCAAAGCGAAGGGCTACAAGGTCCTTGAAGCGCGCACCGGCGAGCAGGCCCTCGACATCCTGCGCGACACCACCGGGGTCAATCTCATGATCACCGATATGATGATGCCCGGCATGGACGGCGGCACGCTGGCCCGCCTGATCCGGGTCGAGCGCCCCGAGATCCGCATCATCGTCATCTCCGGTTATTCGGAAGAAGTCGCACGCGGCGATATCGTCGATACCGCCGACTTCCACTTCCTGCCGAAACCATTTTCACTCGGTCAGTTGGCCAGTAAAGTGAAGGAAGTTCTCGCCGGAATTTAAAGGAGCGCCGCATGGGTAACCTGTCGATTCCCGTTGAATCCTTTCCGCGCCGGATCGTCCCGGCCGGCGAGATCGTGTTCTTCGAAGGCCAGCCCGGCGATACCGCCTATGTGATCCTCAAGGGCGAGGTGGAGGTCGCCGCCCAGGGCGATGCGGAGAGCCGCGTCGTCAACCGCATGAAGCCCGGCGAGATCTTCGGCGAAATCGCCCTTCTGCGCCCCGACGGCAAGCGCACCGCCACGGTGGTCTCCCGCGGCGGCTGCGAGCTCCTGACGGTCGATCGCAAGTTCTTCGACGAGGCCATGGGCAAGGCCGACCCGCTCCTGCGCTATGTGATCGAGCTCCTCTGCGATCGCCTGGTCGGGCTCACCGGCCGGGTCGCCCACAAGGGGTTCGGGGACGAGGCCTAGGCCTATAGGCCTAGGCGGCTGTTCCGTTTTGTCCCCACGCGGGGCGTCACTGTTGCGTGCGAACAACGTCTCCGGGACGATTCGCGTCCTACAACCCGCTGTAATTCAATGATTTAACATCAGATTTAGAAGTTCGTTTTTTGTTCTAGTTTGTTCTTGCGGGCGAGAACAAAAGATGTACACTCGGGGCTCAGGACGCGATTGAACGCCTTGAAAATTCTGAATAGACACTCAAGGGGAGTCACCCATGCCCGCCGAACCCGCCCTCCGCCTCGTGGAAAGAGATTCAATGGATAAGAACAAGGCCCTTGAGGCTGCCGTCACGCAGATCGAGCGTTCCTTTGGCAAGGGCTCGATCATGCGCCTGGGCCAGAACGAGAGCGCGGTGGAAATCGCGGCGGTGTCGACCGGCTCCCTGGGCCTGGACCTCGCCCTGGGCATCGGCGGCCTTCCCAAGGGCCGCATCATCGAAATCTACGGACCCGAAAGCTCGGGCAAGACCACCCTCGCGCTCCATGTCATTGCCGAAGCCCAGAAGACCGGCGGCACCTGCGCCTTCGTGGACGCCGAACATGCGCTCGATCCCGGCTACGCCCGCAAGCTCGGCGTCAATCTCGACGATCTTCTGATCTCGCAGCCGGACGCCGGCGAACAGGCGCTCGAAATCGCCGATACGCTGGTGCGCTCGGGCGCCATCGACGTGCTCGTCGTTGACTCGGTCGCCGCGCTCACGCCGCGCGCCGAACTCGAAGGCGAGATGGGCGATTCCCACATGGGGCTTCAGGCCCGCCTGATGAGCCAGGCGTTGCGCAAATTGACGGCCTCGGTGGCGCGCTCCAACACGCTTATCATCTTCATCAATCAGATCCGCATGAAAATCGGCGTGATGTTCGGCAATCCCGAAACCACCACCGGCGGCAATGCGCTGAAGTTCTACGCCTCGGTGCGCCTCGACATCCGCCGCATCGGGCAAATCAAGGACAAGGAAGACGTCGTCGGTAACCAGACCCGCGTCAAAGTGGTGAAGAACAAGGTCGCGCCGCCGTTCAAGGTGGTCGAGTTCGACATCATGTACGGCGAAGGCGTCTCGAAGACCGGTGAACTGCTCGATCTCGGCCAAAAGGCCGGCCTCATCGAGAAGTCGGGCTCCTGGTTCTCCTACAACTCCGAGCGCATCGGCCAGGGACGCGAAAACGCCAAGACGTTCTTGCGTGAACATCCCGAGATCGCCGCCGAGATCGAGAAGCAGATCCGCGTCAACGCCGGCCTGCTCGCGGGCGCCATGGCGGCGGCTCCGGAAGACGGTGAAGACGACGAATAGAATTTCGATCGTTTGCAGCCGATCGATCTTCTTGCCAACAATCCCCAATATCCCCCTCGGTTGGCAACGCGGGGTTCCGGAGCAGCCGGAACCCCGTCTTTTTTTGTGGTTTTTGCACCACATATAGGTTCCAGGCCCGCGCCCGTTACGTCCGGTTTTCTGGACACTTCTCTATGGGACGCGCTAAAAAGTGTTAACGCCGCGAGGCCGGACCGGCCTAAGACGGCTCCGCCCGGCAATTTGGCCCCCGATAACCTGGACCTTTGATTCGCATGTCGACGACGAAAGAAATTCGCACGGCCTTCCTGGACTTCTTCGCCCGGAACGGACACACGATCGTGCCGTCCAGCCCGCTGGTGCCGCGCAACGATCCGTCGCTCATGTTCACCAACGCGGGCATGGTCCAGTTCAAGAACGTCTTCACCGGCGTTGAAACCCGCCCCTACAGCCGCGCCACCACCTCGCAGAAGTGCGTGCGCGCCGGGGGCAAGCACAACGACCTCGACAACGTCGGTTATACCGCCCGCCACCACACCTTCTTCGAGATGCTGGGCAACTTCTCCTTCGGCGACTATTTCAAGGAAGAGGCCATTCGCCTGGCTTGGGAATTGATCACCAAGGACTTCGCCATCGACAAGAAGCGCTTGATGGTGACGGTCCATTCGTCGGACGAAGAAGCCGCCGGCATCTGGGCGAAGGTCGCGGGCCTGCCGCAGGACAAGATCGTGCGCATCCCGACCAGCGATAACTTCTGGGCGATGGGCGATACCGGTCCCTGCGGCCCGTGCACGGAAATCTTCTACGACCACGGCGCGCACATTCCCGGCGGCCCGCCGGGGTCGAGCGATTCCGACGGCGACCGCTTCATCGAGATCTGGAACAACGTGTTCATGCAGTTCGAGCAGGTGACGCCGAACGAGCGCGTCAATCTGCCGAAACCCTCCGTCGATACCGGCATGGGGCTCGAGCGCATCACCGCGCTCCTGCAAGGCACCCACGACAACTACGAGATCGACCTGTTCAAGGCGCTGATCGCGGCCATTTCGTCCGCCGCCGGCACCGACCCGACGGGTCCACACAAGGCCTCGCACCGCGTCATCGCCGACCATCTGCGCGCCTCGGGCTTCTTGATCGCCGACGGCATCCTGCCGTCCAATGAAGGCCGCGGTTATGTCCTGCGCCGCATCATGCGCCGCGCCATGCGCCACGCGCACATGATGGGCTGCAAGGATCCGTTGATGCACCGCCTGGTGCCGTCGCTGATCGCCGAGATGGGCAGCCAGTATCCCGAACTGGAACGCGCCCGTCCCCTCGTCACCGAAACGCTGCTTCTGGAAGAGACGCGCTTCAAGTCGATGCTCGACCGTGGTCTGCGTTTGCTCGACGACGAAACCAGGACCCTCGGCAAGGGCGCGCGTTTCTCGGGTGAAACCGCCTTCAAGCTCTACGATACCTATGGCTTCCCGCTCGACCTGACACAGGACGCGCTGCGCGGCCGCGACATCAGCGTGGATGTCGAGGGTTTCAACGCGGCCATGGCGCGCCAGAAGGCCGAAGCCCGCAAGGCCTGGGCTGGCTCGGGCGACGCGGCCACCGAAAGGGTCTGGTTCGACCTGCGCGAACAGGTCGGCGCGTCGGACTTCCTGGGCTACGCCACCGAAACCGCCGAAGGCCGCGTCGTCGCCCTGGTCGTCGACGGCCAGCCGGTGCGCGAAGCCGCCCAAGGCCGGAAGATCGCGCTCATCGCCAACCAAACCCCCTTCTACGGGGAGTCGGGCGGGCAGGTGGGTGACACCGGCACGATCGTCGTCGGCAACAAGGCGGTGATCGAGATCACCGACACCCAGAAGAAACTCGACGACATGCACGTTCACATCGGCACCGTGACCAAGGGCGCCGTCGCCGTCGGCGATGAGGCGCAGTTCCGCGTCAGCGGCGAGCGCCGCGGCGCAATCCGCGCGCATCACTCGGCCACCCACCTTCTGCACGCCGCGCTGCGCCGCGTGCTCGGCGAGCATGTCACGCAAAAGGGTTCGATGGTGGCGCAGGACCGCCTGCGCTTCGACATCAGTCACAACAAGGCGCTGTCGCCGGACGAGATCCGCGTCGTCGAAGACCATGTGAACGCCGAAATCCGCGCCAACGAAGCCGTCACCACGCGCTTGATGGCGCCGGAAGCGGCCGTTGAAGCCGGCGCGATGGCGCTGTTCGGTGAAAAGTACGGCGAGGAAGTCCGCGTCGTGGCCATGGGCCGCATGACCGAGGCCGAAGCGCGCAACTACTCGGTCGAACTCTGCGGCGGCACGCATGTCGCGCGCACGGGCGATATCGGCCTGTTCAAGATCGTGAGCGAATCCGCGGTGGCGGCCGGCGTGCGCCGCATCGAAGCGGTCACCGGTGCCTCCGCCGAAGCCTATGTCGCCGACGAGGAACGCATGCTGAAGGACGCCGCAGGCGTGCTGCGCGTCAGCCCCGCCGATCTCGCCGCGCGCATCGCCGCGATGGTCGAGGAGCGCAAGAAGCTCGAGCGCGAGTTGTCCGACGTGCGCCGCAAACTCGCCACCGGCGGCGGTGGCGGCGGTCAGGCGTCCGCGCCGCCGTCCAAGACCATCAGCGGGATCACATTCTCGGGCCGCGTGCTCGCCGACGTGCCGGGCAAGGACCTGAAGAGCATCGCCGACGAGATGAAGAAGCAGATCGGCTCGGGCGTCATCGCGCTGATCAGCACCATGGAAGGCAAAGCCAACGTGGTGGTCGGCGTGACCGACGACCTCGTGGGCAAGATCAACGCCGTCGACCTTGTTCGCGTCGGCTCGGCGGCCGTGGGCGGGAAGGGCGGCGGCGGCCGTCCGGACATGGCCCAGGCCGGCGGTCCGGAAGGCGAGAAAGCCGCCCAGGCCCTGGAAGCGATCGAGACCCAGCTCGCCTCCGCGGCAGCTTAATCATTTGAAATCATAGACATGCGCCGTACATGGGATTTTGTGTGCAGCGCAACATTTTTCCTTGACCCGGGACGGGCTCGCGCCTATCTTGTGTGCATTGCAGCATAAATGTTGCGCTGCAGATAAATGGCTCGGCCCTCAGGGACGTTTACGGACCGACCCCGCTTTGATCCGTCAAACCAACAAGGAACGAAAAAAAATGACCTCGTACTCTGATATCGCTGCCTGGGGCCAGGAAAGCATCGAAAG
>JAYSFT010000117.1:0-10087 GCA_041913245.1 Rhodospirillaceae bacterium
TATCAGTACATCTACGTGATGAAGGGTCTGTCGAAGACCTATCCGGGCGGCCGCGAGGTCGTGAAGGACGTGTGGCTGTCGTTCCTGCCGGGCGCCAAGATCGGCGTGCTCGGAGCCAACGGCTCGGGCAAATCGACGCTCATGCGCATCATGGCGGGCATCGATAAGGAATTTAACGGCGAAGCCTGGGCGGCCGAAGGCGCCAAGGTGGGTTACCTCGCGCAGGAACCGGCGCTCGATCCGAGCAAGGACGTTCTCGGCAACGTCATGGACGGCGTGGCCGAAGTGAAGTCGCTGCTCGACCGCTTCGAGGAGGTCAGCGCGAAGTTCGCCACTGAATTGTCCGACGACGAAATGAACGCGGCCATCGCCGAACAGGCGGAACTCCAGGAAAAGATCGACGCCGTGAACGGCTGGGACCTGCAGCGCACCTGCGAGATCGCGATGGACGCCCTGCGCTGTCCGCCGGCCGATGCCGACGTGACCAAGCTGTCGGGCGGCGAGCGCCGCCGCGTGGCGCTGTGCCGCCTGCTGCTGTCCAAGCCGGACATGCTGCTGCTCGACGAACCGACCAACCACCTGGACGCGGAGTCCGTCGGCTGGCTCGAACGTTTCCTCGAAGAATATCCGGGCACCGTGGTGGCCGTGACCCACGACCGCTACTTCCTGGACAACGTGACCGGCTGGATCCTCGAACTCGACCGTGGCCGCGGCATCCCGTACGAGGGCAACTATTCCTCGTGGCTGCAGCAGAAGAAGAAGCGCCTGGAGCAGGAAGAGCGCGAAGAAGCCTCGCGCGCCCGCACCATCGACCGCGAAATGGAATGGATGAGCCAGACGCCGCAGGCGCGCCGCACCAAAAGCAAGGCGCGCGTGGCCGCGTTCGAAGCCCTCGTCGCCGGCGCCGCGGAGCAGTCGCCGGAAGCGATGCAGATCATCATCCCGACCGAACAGCGCCTCGGCGGTACGGTGATCGAAGCCAAGGGCCTGACGAAGGCCTACGGCGACCGTCTGTTGATCGAGAACCTGGAGTTCAATCTGCCGCCGGGCGGCATCGTCGGCGTCATCGGCCCGAACGGCGCGGGCAAGACGACGCTGTTCCGCATGATCACCGGCCAGGAAAAGCCGGACCAGGGCACGCTGAAGGTCGGCGAGACCGTGAAACTCGGCTACGTCGACCAGAGCCGCGACAGCCTGAAGGACGACGCCACCGTGTACGAGGAAATCTCGGGCGGGCAGACCGAAATCAAGCTGGGCAAACATTCCGTACCAGCGCGCGCCTACGTGGGCCGCTTCAACTTCAAGGGCTCCGACCAGCAGAAGAAGGTGGGCCAGCTTTCGGGCGGTGAGCGCAACCGCGTGCACCTTGCCAAGATGCTGAAGACCGGCGCCAACGTCATCCTGCTCGACGAGCCGACCAACGACCTCGACGTCGACACCCTTCGTGCATTGGAAGTCGCGCTTCTGGAATTCGCGGGCTGCGCCGTGGTCATCAGCCACGACCGCTGGTTCCTGGACCGCATCGCGACGCACATCCTCGCCTTTGAAGGCGACAGCCATGTCGAGTGGTTCGAAGGCAACTTCCAGGACTACGAAGAAGACAAGAAGCGCCGGCTTGGCGCTGATGCCGTCGAGCCGCACCGCATCAAGTTCAAGCCGATCTCGCGCTGACGTGAAGGCGGCTTACGTCCGCCCTCCCAAGGACAGAGGAGATCATCGATGATGAAGGGAAGCTGCCACTGTGGGGACGTGAAGTTCGAAGTGGACGCCGAGCTGTCGGGGCCGGTGATCGAGTGCAATTGCTCGCATTGCCGGCGCAAGGGCTATCTCCTGTGGTTCCAGCCGCGCCACAAGCTCAAGCACACGACACCGGAGCATCACCTCGCGACCTACACGTTCAACAAGCATGTGATCCAGCATCACTTTTGCCTGCGCTGCGGCTGTGCGCCGTTCGGCGAAGGCGCGGATCCGAAGGGCAATCCGACTGCCGCGATCAACGTGCGCTGCCTGGAGGATATCGATCTTACGAAAATCGAACGGATGCCGTTCGATGGGGCGAGCCAGTAGATTTTTTATTTTGAGCACGTTCTAACCGGAAAACCGCCCATGCTTTTCCGGAACGTGCTCCAGCTGCGAGCTTTCAATAGGTTGTTCATCCGGCCCTGACCGGAGAAACCGATGTTGTCGAGACACAGTTTTTCCAGGGAGAGAGCCGGATGAACGTGCACAAGAATGCCGGTCCGACGCCGCGTGGTCGAGCCGAACTGGTGCGGCGTTTGCCCCTTTTCCCGCCGTTTGCTTAGAAAATGGGCGCGGCGCGCTCTTCAAAAGCACGTTCTATCAATGGTTTAGGTTGGCACGAGAAATGCTAATCTTCCCTTGGAAGCATCGGGGATGCGCGTGCCGTTCAATGAAATGCTTGGCCCTGACGGGGCCGTCCGAGCGCCTTACGCGGACGTCAGTAAGTGGTTGGAGGCGACACCGCCGGACCAGCTGGAACGCCTGCGCATCGAATCGGAACTCCTGTACCGCAGGGGCGGGATCACCTTCGCCGTGTACGGCGACGCCGCCGGCGAAGAGCGCATCATCCCCTTCGACATCGTGCCGCGCATGATCTCCAGCGCCGAATGGGCGCGGCTGGAACGCGGCCTCAAACAGCGCGTGAAGGCGCTGAACCTGTATCTCGCCGATATCTACGGCAAGCAGCGCATCCTCAAGGAGAAGATCGTGCCCGAGGATCTGGTGTGGCAGAACCCGGCGTTCCGCCCGGAGATGGCGGGCCTCGCCGTGCCGCACGACATCTATGTGCATATCGCCGGCATCGACATCGTGCGCATCGACGCGGACGACTACTATGTGCTCGAGGACAACGCGCGCACGCCCTCGGGTGTGTCGTACATGCTGGGCGGGCGCGAGATCTCCATCCGCCTGATGGGCGATCTGTACGGCGCGCATAAAGTCGCGCCGGTGGAAGACTATCCCAACGAACTGGTGTCCACGCTGCGTTCGGTGGCGCCGAAGGGCGCGGGCGACGACCCGACGGTGGTGCTGCTGACGCCGGGCCAGTTCAATTCGGCCTATTACGAGCATTCGTTCCTGGCCGACAAGATGGGCATCGAGCTGGTGGAGGGCCGCGATCTTCTGGTGCGCGACAATTTCGTCTACATGCGCACGACGCAGGGGCCGAAGCGCGTGGATGTGATCTACCGGCGCATCGACGACGATTTTCTCGACCCGCTGGTGTTCCGGCCCGATTCCTTCCTCGGCGTGCCGGGACTGTTCAACGCCTACGCGGCGAAGAACGTCGCGCTTGCGAATGCGGTTGGAACGGGCGCGGCCGACGACAAGGCGATCTACACGTATATGCCCGAGATCGTGAAATTCTATCTGGGCGAAGACCCGATCCTGAAGAATGTGCCAACCTGGCGGTGCCGCAATCCGAGCGAACTGTCGCACGTACTCGCGCATCTTCCCGAACTGGTGGTGAAGGAAGTGCACGGCTCGGGCGGTTACGGGATGCTGGTGGGACCCGCCGCGAGCCAGGCGGAGATCGAGAAGTTCCGCGGCCTCCTGAAAGCGCATCCGGAGAATTACATCGCGCAGCCGACATTGTCCCTGTCGGCTTGCCCCTCGTTCGTGGGCAGCGGCGTCGCGCCGCGCCATGTGGACTTGCGGCCGTTCTGCCTTTCCGGCGCGAATGCGATCAAGATCGTGCCGGGCGGTTTGACCCGCGTCGCGCTGAAGGAGGGTTCGCTGGTGGTGAACTCCAGTCAGGGCGGCGGGACGAAGGATACGTGGGTGGTGGATATTTAGGATGGCGCATATCAACCAAGACCCTCACCGCCTCGCTCCGCTCGGCACCCTCTCCCGCTTACCGGACAGGGCCGGGGTGAGGCGCGCGCGCATGATGGCGCTTCAATGCTGAGCCGCACCGCCGATAATCTGTTCTGGCTGTCGCGTTACGTGGAACGCGCGGATTATCTCGCGCGCGTCCTGGAAGCAACGGCGCGTCTCGCCGCGCTGCCGGCGGCCTACGGCGCGCAAGGCAACGAGTGGGCCGGGGCGCTGATCACGGCGGGCTGTTACGACTCCTTCATGAAGGCGCACGGCACGCCGAGCGCCGAGAACGTCATCCAGTATCTCGCCTTCTCGGACCAGAATCCGTCATCGATCCGCCAGTGCCTTGAGGTCGCGCGGTTCAATGCCCGCGCGGTACGCACCGCTCTGACCGTCGAGATGTGGGAAACCATCAACGGGGCCTGGCTTGAATTGCAGCGCATGGACCGATCCATACTGTCACCCGCGCGGTTCGCGCGGTTCACCGAGTGGGTGAAGGATATCTCGCTGCGCTTCGACGGGTCCGGCTACCGGACCATGCTGCGCAACGACGCCTATTGGTTCTCGCGCCTCGGCATCTTCCTCGAGCGCGCCGACAACACGGCCCGCATCCTGGACGTGAAGTATCACATCCTTCTGCCGGAAACCGTTTCGGTGGGCGGCGGGCTCGACTATTCGCAGTGGGCGGCGATCCTGCGCTCGGTGAATGCGCTGACGGCCTATCATTGGGTCTATCGCGAGAGCCTTCGCCCCTGGCTGATCGCCGACCTTCTGATCCTGAACCGCGAACTGCCGCGGTCGCTTGCGTCCTGTTATCGCGAGATCGTGGACGGGCTCGACAATCTCGCGGCGGCTTACGGCCGCCAGGGGCGGGCGCAGCGCCTGGCGCGCTCGCTGCATACATCTCTCGAAAGCGGAAGCATCGAGAAGGTATTCCACACGGGCCTGCACGAATTCCTGACTCAATTCGTTTCGGACAATCACCGCATCGGGGCGGCGGTCTCGGAGCAATATCTGGTTTAGCATGCGCCTTCGTATCAACCACCGCACCGCCTACGCCTACGACGCGCCGGCGCATTCGATCATCCAGCTTTTGCGCATGACGCCGCGCGATCACGACGGCCAGCGCGTGCGCCGCTGGCGGATCGATCTCGACCAGGACGCGCGTCTTCAGGAGACCGAAGACGCCTTCGGCAATATCGTGCATATCCTGTCGCTGCACCGGCCGCTGGACGGTCTCGCCATCACCGTGGACGGCGAGGTTGAAACCGACGACACCGTCGGAGTGATCGGCGGCGCGGCCGAGAAGTTCCCGCCGGGCCTGTTTCTGCGCGAGACGCCGCTGACGCAGGCGGACGCGGCGATCAAGGAATTCGCGAGCGACGTGATGAGTTCCGACGGCGGCCTCGACGGCTTGCACAAGCTTCTTCTCGCCGTCAAAAAAGACATGAAATTCGAGACCGGTCCGACCAACGCGACGACGACGGCCGCCGAAGCTTTCAAAGGCCGGCATGGCGTGTGCCAGGACTTGAGCCACGTCTTCATCGCGGCGGCGCGCAGCAAGGGGGTTCCGGCCCGATATGTCGGCGGCTATCTCCTGCGTGAGGACGGCACGGTCCTGCAGCAGGCGGGACACGCCTGGGCGGAAGCCCATGTGCGGGGCCTGGGCTGGGTAGGCTTCGATCCGGCCAATGGAATCAGTCCTACGGCAGCACATGTGCGCGTGGCCATGGGACTCGATTACCTCGGCGCGGCGCCCGTGCGCGGCTCGCGCAGCGGTGGAAGCGAGGAGCGTCTCGCGGTCAGCGTGGCGGTCGATCACGCGCGCGGCCAGCAACAAAGCTAGAACAACTTTCCTCCCGGCGGCGTGCGGGCTATAAGCCGTTACCTCCCCTTTTCAGGGCGAGGCATGAAAAAATCCGGGGTCGTTGATGACTTATTGCGTCGGTGTGCTGCTCAAGGAAGGGCTGGTGATGCTGTCGGATACCCGCACCAACGCGGGCGTCGACAACATCGCGACCTATCGCAAGCTTCACATCCATGAGCAGCCGGGCGAGCGCATGATCGCGCTGGCCAGTTCGGGCAACCTTTCGATCACGCAATCGGTTCTCAGCCTGATCAACGAGGGGCTTCTCAGTCCCAATTCGGACGAGCCGGAGACCTTCGCCAACGTGCCGAGCATGTTCCAGGCGGCGCAGCTCGTGGGACGCGCCGTGCGCGAGATCCACCGGATCGACGGCGAAAGCCTCGAAGACCATCACATGCGCTTCGACATCGCGATGCTGCTGGGCGGACAGATCAAGGGCCGCCGTTTGCGCCTGTTCATGATCTACGCGGCCGGCAATTTCATCGAAGCGACGCCCGATACGCCGTTCCTGCAAATCGGCGAGCATAAGTACGGCAAACCCGTGCTGGACCGTGCGGTGCACTACGACACGGACATCTATGACGCGCTGAAACTCAGCCTGATCTCGATGGATTCCACCATGCGCTCGAACCTGGCCGTGGGCCTCCCGCTCGATTGCGCGGTGATGCGCCGCGATACCCAGCGCCTCGAACTCAACAAGCGCATCGAGGCGGGCGACCCTTATTTCGAGGACCTGCGCTCACGCTGGTCCAACGCCCTCCGGGCCGCCCATCAAGGCATCCCGCGTCCTCCCTATGACCGCAGCTAACGACAAGCCGGCCCGCGGCTACGCCGACAAGGCGCGCCTGGTGGCGAAGGCGGGGAAGAATCCGCCCGCCGTCATTTTGGTCGAGCCGCAACTCGCCGAGAACATCGGCACGGCCGCGCGCGCGATGATGAACACGGGGCTGGAAGAACTGCGCCTCGTCGACCCGAAGCAGGATTGGTTGTCGGATAAAGCCATCGCCGCATCCTCGGGCGCGGAACGCATTCTCGAGCGCGCGAAACGCTACGACATGGTCGCAGGCGCCGTCGCCGATCTGCACACGGTCTATGCCTCCACCGCGCGCCGGCGCGAAATGGTGAAACCGCTGATGAGTGCGAAGGCCGCCGCGCTGGACATGCATTCGCGCTCCGACCTGAAGCTCGGGATTCTGTTCGGACGGGAGCGGGACGGGCTGCACAACGACGAGGTGGCGCTGGCCAACACCATCATCGAAGTGCCGCTGAACCCCGAGCATTCATCCATGAACCTCGCCCAGGCGGTCTTGATTGTGGGCTACGAGTGGTTCCAGGCGGCCTACGAAGGCCCGCAGGAGATGATGACCTTCAACCGCACGACGCCGGCGTCGAAGGAAATGCTGATGGGCTTGTTCGAGCATCTGGAGAGCGAACTGGTGATTTGCGGATTCCTGCGCAACGAAGAGAAGATGCCGGGCATGATCGTGAATATCCGCAACATGCTGCAGCGCGCGGAGTTGACCGAGCAGGAAGTGCGCACCTTCCATGGCATGGTGAAGGAACTGCGCTACGGCCGCCGCCCGGACCGCCCGCGGCGGCAGCCGGGATACAAGACCGGGAAAAGCGAAGATCCCGAAGTCAGCGACTAGATGCCCTGACCCGCGCACCAATCGGCCCACATTGTCCGCATGGCCTGCGTGAATTCCCGCGCGAAGAGTTCCCCATCGCACAGCGGCGAGCGTGACAGCATCGTCCGAAGGCCGGTCCGCAGAATCGTGAGCCGGTGCGGATCCCTGGCCAAGGACACGGCGAGGTCTTCAAAGCCGGCGCGGTCGCGCGCGATGAATTCCGAGAGACCGGCCGCGGCCAGAATGCTCGCCGCCTGACGGCCCGCCATGATGTCGCCGGGAAAGGTAATGACGGGGCATCCCATCCACAGGGCCTCACAGGTCGTCATGCATCCCGAATAGGGAAAGCTGTCGAGCGCGATATCGACGCCGTCGTAGCCGGACAGAAAAGCCGCGCGGTCCGTTTCGGCGGAAAGATGGACGCGCGCCGGTGCGATGCCATGTGCTTCCAGTTTCGCATGGAGGCGCGCGCGGAGCCCCGGCGCCCGCAAAGCCTGATATTGGATCTTCAACCGGCTTTCGGGCACGCGGTTCAGGATCTCGGCGAACGATGCGACCGCGTCGTCGCTGATCTTCGCCGGATTGTTGAAGCAGCCGAATGTCAGATAACCGTTCCGCGCGGCCGGCCGTTCCGCGACCGGCGGGGCTTCGGGGGCTTCGAAGCATGCGTGCGTGTCCGGAAATCGAAGGATGCGCTCGTGCGCGAAGGCCTCGAAACCAGGCGGCGCTAAGGTTGCCGTCGTCAGCAGGTAGTCCATGGCAGGGATCCCGGTGGTGCCGGGATAGCCCAGCCAGCTTGCCTGGACAGGCGCCGCGCGCTGCACGAAAACGCCCGGACGGCCCGCGCCGGTGTGTCCCGACATGTCGATCAGAATGTCGACCTTCGACGCCGCGATGAACTGGGAAAGGGAGGCGTCCGACAGGCCGAAGACCGACGTCCACCGGGTCACCCGCGCGATCCTGCGGCTGATCTCGTCCTCGTATTCGGCGGGCCTGGTGGAGAACACGCAAGCCCTGATTTCGTGAGGTCTCAAATTCTCGAACAGTCGAACGCTGAGGCGGCCGACCGGGTGCAGCCCCAGTTCGCCCGACACGAAACCCACGACGATGGGCCGGCCTTGCGCCGCCGGATTTGGAAATTGCCGGCGCGGCGCCGGCGGCGCATGGAGGTCGGCCCATTTCGCATGACTGCGTGCAAGCGACTCATCCGTGGCGCCCGGCACGTACTGCTGGGTATGCAGCCAATTGACCGCAGCCTGGCGATAGGTGGGATCGGCCGTCATGGCCTCGGCGAAGACTTGGACCGCCTCGGCGGG
Source organism: Rhodospirillaceae bacterium (assembly GCA_041913245.1). Classification (GTDB taxonomy): domain Bacteria; phylum Pseudomonadota; class Alphaproteobacteria; order Rhodospirillales; family Rhodospirillaceae; genus SHVO01. The sequence continues at coordinate 8,649 of JAYSFT010000117.1, forward strand.
CCGCCCGCTTTCGGTCAGAATGACGCCGAGCCCCGAGCGTGTTTTCGCATCGTCCGGGTGCATATCGAGCACCCGGCGCATTTCGCGCTCGGCATCGTCGAGCCGGTGCAGGTCGCGGTAGGCGTTGGCGAGACGGTAGCGCGCCTCGCGGTCGTCCGGGTCGGATGCAAGGGCCTGTTCGAAAGCCGCCGCCGCTTCCGCAAGATTGCGGACTTCGAGGGCGGCGATACCGGCGTTGAAATGGCTGCGATCGGCGGTCATGGCGGGCGCTGTGACTCCTTTTTTGGGGCCGCGAACGCCGCATAATGGACCGAGAACGATGGGACGTAAAAGGAGGGAGCGCGGACGCTCCCTCCTCTTTTCTTACGGCGCGTGATTTTGCGGCAGATTGCCCATGGGGGGTCGACGGCAGTCAGTTGATTAAGCGTCCTCGATGTGTAATCTGACACCCAAACAAGCGTCAACACCCCGGGGGGGGGGGTGTCACGCCTTGCGGAATTCGAGCAAATCGCCCGGCTGACATTCAAGTGCGTCGCAGATCTTCTCCAGGGTCTCGAACCGCACGCCTTTCACCTTTCCCGACTTGAGCAGCGAGAGATTGGCTTCGGTGATGCCGATGCGTTCGGCGAGTTCCTTGGAACGCATCTTGCGTTTGGCAAGCATCACGTCGAGCTGGACAACGATCATCAGACGATACTCGCGCTGTCGTCGGCGAGGCGGCAGGCCTCGACCATGACGTAGGCGGCGACGTAGGTGGCCACGCCGGCGATCAGCGTGAGGGGCTGGAAGGGCAGGAATCCGGAGATCGTCAGCCACATCGCGGCGGTGCGCAGGGTTCCAATGGTCTCGGCGGTGAAGACTTCACCGGCGGCGAAGCGGGCGAACAGTTTGCGGGCGTAAACGAGCGCGAGGCCGTAGGGGATCGCCGCGGCCAGGGCGAAGACGTATTTGCCCTTGCCCGGGAGGCGGTGCGTGGTGTGGCGGGCGATCATCTCCTGAAGATCGGGAGAGAGCATGTAGATGGTAAAGGCGATCAGACCGATGACGCCGAGAACCAGGCAGACGGTGAGGGCGATCACGAGGGCCCGCGACAGGCGCCGGGCCCGGTCGAAGCCCGGTGAGAGGGGCGGCGTCGGCGCGGTTTCGGGTGCAGGGCCGGTTGAGTCGGTCGCGTCGGTCATCGAGTTCCCCCAGGGCGGCGTGGCAGGGGAAGTAATATCGTAGAAATAAATTATTGCAACACAATAATTTATATAAGTTTATCGATATTAAATTATCAAAAAATTCAAACGGTTATGGGTGTTGACTTCACGCCCTCCATCCCTAAACTCCGGCCCGCTTTACTTCCGGGAACGCGTATTGCTCTCACCGTCAAAAAATGAGGGAGAGCGATACCGGCTTCGCAAGAAGCCCTACCGGGACAACAACAAACATATAAA
>JAYSFT010000118.1:0-9912 GCA_041913245.1 Rhodospirillaceae bacterium
TACCCACCGGATTTCTTCGATTTCATCGTCATCGACGAGTGCCATCGCGGCGGGGCGAACGATGAAGGCAACTGGCGCGGCATTCTGGAATATTTTGCGCCGGCCGTGCAGTTGGGGCTGACGGCCACGCCCAAGCGCAAGGACAACGTCGATACCTACAAGTACTTCGGGGAACCGGTATTCATCTATTCTCTGAAGGACGGCATCAACGACGGCTTCCTTACGCCGTTCCGCGTCAGGCAGATCGCGACGACCTTGGACGATTACGTCTATACCCCCGACGACAAACTTGTTGAGGGCGAAATCGAAGCAAAGAAACGCTACGTCGAAAAAGACTTTAATAAGATCATCGAAATCAAGGAGCGCGAGAAATACCGGGTTAAGGTCTTCATGGACATGATCGACCAGCGGGAAAAGACCCTGGTGTTCTGCGCTACGCAGGATCACGCGCTCGCTGTCCGCGATCTGATCAACCAACTAAAGACAAGCAAGGACCCGAACTATTGCCACCGGGTCACGGCGGACGATGGCGCGCTCGGCGACCAGCACTTGCGCGACTTTCAGGACAACGAAAAATCCATTCCCACGATCCTGACCACGTCGCAGAAGCTTTCGACTGGCGTGGATGCGCGCAATATCCGGAATATCGTTTTGATGCGCCCGGTCAATTCCATGATCGAGTTCAAGCAGATCGTTGGGCGCGGGACGCGCCTCTATGACGGCAAGGACTACTTCACGATTTACGATTTCGTGAAGGCGCATCATCACTTCAACGACCCGGAATGGGACGGCGAGCCGCTTGAGCCGGAACCGCCAACGACGGGCGGGGGGCTAAAGGAAGGCGATGGAGAGGATGAAGGCGGCGGTGTCCTTGAGGACCCGCCACCACGTCCGCAGAAGATCAAAGTGAAGCTCGCGGACGGCAAGGAGCGCACCATCCAGCACATGTCCGCGACGATGTTTTATGATGCGGACGGCAAGCCGATGTCGGCGGCCCAGTTCCTTGAAAAGCTTTTTGGCGCCTTGCCGGCGCTGTTTAAGGACGAGGATGAGTTGCGGGTCATTTGGAGTGATCCCGCGACGCGGAGCAAGTTGCTGGAAGGCCTGAGCGAGAAAGGTTTCGGCCGCGAGCCGATGGCCGAGATGCAAAAGATCATCGGCGCGGAAAACAGCGACCTCTTCGACGTATTGGCATTCGTCGCCTTTGCCTTGTCGCCGGTCAGCCGCGAGCAGCGGGCCGGCGCCGCGAAGGGCCAAATTCGCGGCACCTTCACGGACAAGCAGCAAGCCTTCATCGACTTCGTGCTGTCGCAGTATGTGCGGCAAGGTGTGGACGAACTCGATCAAGAGAAGCTGACGCCCCTGTTGAAGCTGAAATACAACAACGCGATTCAAGATGCCGTCGCTGATCTCGGCAGCACCGATCAAATTCGGCGCATGTTTGTCGGATTTCAACGGTTCCTCTATCAGAGCGGCGACGCGAAGCCATAAGCCCGGTCACGGTTCGGAGACGAAAAGATGACGGAGGCCCTCTCCCTCGCCCGGTTTGACGCTCAGTTCGAACGTTTCCGCCGTCTCATCGCGGCGAACGACAAGGGGCGTGCGTTCATCACGTTCCATGAGGGTGTCGCAGGCGTATGGGAGAATTACAAGCCGCGCCTGCGCGAATTCGCTTTGAACAAGCTGTCGGCCGACAGTTGGTCGGAATCGTCGATCGGGTCGGGAGCGATTTTGCAAAACGCCATAGGCGCGATCGAGATCCAGGACGATCGCGCTAGTCTCATGAACAACCTCGTTTTCTGGCAGAACCGTTTCGGTCATGCCAATCGCGACCACCGGGCTCTGCTGGAGGCGGCATCGAGCCCAAGGCAGTGCCGAGTCCTGGAGCAACTTCTGTTCGGCCTCTATCGTGCGAACGCGGACGAGGGCCTCACCTTTGATCGTCTTTCCGCAGCAACCGGCGCGAAGTATCCGTTGCTCGCGTACCTCTATTTTCTCAAGGACATGGAGCGGTTCGCGCCGATTTTGCCCACAACTTATGACAAAGCGTTTCGGTCTTTGGGAATTGATCTTGTTACTCTGCGCATGTGTTCATGGGAGAATTACAAGGGCTTTATTGCGGCCCTGGGACTGGTTCAGAAGGCTCTGTCTGCAAAGCCGGGGCTGTCCGATGCGCGCCTGATCGACGCGCATTCCTTCTGCTATCTGTTGGAGAAGCTGGAGGATGATCCGCGGTCGTCCGGGGGGGCGTCAGGCGGGAAAGACCCCGGCCGCATACTCGGCGCTCGCGAGAAATCGATCGTCATCATGACGCGCACCATCGAGGCCACCGTGAAGAACTCCAATGGTCAAATCGTGGAGCGCACTATGAAGAATAAGGAACTGAAGATGACGCCGCTCGATTTGGAAGCGCTCCTCGCCTCGCTCCTCGATGTTCAAGGCAACCGCTGCGCGCTGACCGGCATACCGTTTCAGTTTCACGGCCCCGACGTCGATAAGAACCTTCTGCCATCCGTTGACCGGATCGATAGCGACGGTCACTACGAAACTGGAAACCTCCAAATCGTTTGTCAGTTCATCAATTTCTGGAAGAGCGACAGCGATAACGAACGATTCAAGAAGTTGCTGATGCTTGTGCGGGGTGTAGAGGCAACGGAGTAACTAATAACTCAAATGGGCCGAATCTGCGCTTCTTGACACTATTATACTTGATACGTAGTGCGTATCAGCCCATATTGGACGAATGAAATGATCCGCTCGTTCAAGTGCAAGGAAACCGCGCGAATTTGGCAGGGCCAAAACAGCCGCAAGTTTCCGGGCGATATTCAGGACCGGGCCTTGCGGAAGCTGCGCCAGCTCGATGCCGCGGCCACGGTGGATGACTTGCGTAACCCGCCCGGCAACCGGCTTGAAGCCCTGAAGGGCGACCGCGCGGGGCAAATGAGCCTTCGGATCAACGATCAGTGGCGCATCTGTTTCCGATGGACCGAAGGTGAGGCGGCCGACGTTGAGATCACCGACTACCATTGAAGGCTGTAGCAAGACAAAGGACGTAACCATGGCTCCACTTCGCAACCCGCATCCGGGCGAAATTCTGAAGGAAGAATTTCTGAGCGAGATCGGCCTAAGCCAGAACCAGTTGGCCCACGCCATCGGTGTTCCCGGCAACCGCATCCATGCCATCATCAATGGCACGCGCGACATTACGGCCGATACCGATTTGCGTCTGTGCAAGTTCTTCCGGCTGTCGGAGGGCTACTTCCAACGGCTCCAGATCGCCTATGACACGCTGGACGCCAAGCGCCGCGTCGGCGCCGACATCGCCAAGATCAAACCCTATAAGCCCGGAAAGGCAGCCTAAAACCATGAAGGCCCTCATCCTCGCGCGCGTTTCGACCAAAGAATAGGAAGAGGGCCATTCCATCGCAGCACAGCGCCAGCGGCTGATCGAGTATTGCGAGCGGAAGAGTTTGAAAGTGGTCCGGGTGTTCGAGCTGGTCGAGTCTTCGACCAAGGGCGAGCGCAAAGAATTTTCCGTGATGTTGGAGTTCGCCAAGGCGCAGGGCGAAGTCGTGGCGATTGTTGCCGACGCGGTGGATCGCTTTCAGCGCAGCTTCAAGGAATCAGTGCTGATCGACGAACTGATCCGCAAGGACATCGTGCAGCTTCATTTCGTGCGCGAAAGTATGATCATCGGTAAGGGCACGCCGTCCAGCGACATTTTGCGCTGGGATTTTTCCGTCATGGGAGCAAAGTCCTATGTGCTCAATCTCTCTGAAAACGTGCGCCGCAGCCTTGAGTATAAGCGCCGCAACGGGGAATGGGGCGGGAAGGCGCCGCTCGGATACCTCAATGCGCGCGACACCAACGGCAAATCGACTCTGACCCACGATAAGGAGCGGGCCTTCCTGATCCGCATGTTGTTCGAGGACTACGCCAAGGGCACAGACTCGATCAGCGGCGATCTGGTACGAAAGGCCAAAGAATGGGGCTTGGTCAATAAGACCCGCAAGGGCGGGCACCTCTCGGCCAGCCAAATCCAGCACATCTTGAAGAACCCGTTCTACTACGGCGAGATGAGCGTGAAGGGCGAGCTTCAGCCCCACAAGTACGACGCGCTGATCACGAAAGACCTTTGGGATCGTTGCCAGGCCGTGATGCAGGGCAGTACGCGCGCGACCGCGACCCGCTATTCCGAGAAGCCGTTCGTATTCCGAGGTCTTCTCAAGTGCGCCGTATCAGGCCGCACCGTCACCTGCGACGTAAAGAAGGGCCGGCACGTCTATTTGATCTGCCGCGACCCGGCCGATCCAGTCAAAAAGCTGTTCGTTCCCGAGCAGTACGTGCTCGATCAGGTTGCGGCGGTGCTCCGGTCGATCCAGGTGCCTCAGAAGCTGCTTGGGGCACTGTTGGAGCACATGAAGGCCAGCCATGCCGCCGAGAACCAATTCCACCTCGACGCCATCGCCGGCTTGCGGCGCGAATATGACCAAGTTCGCGACAAGCTCGGCGTTCTGCTCGACATGCGCCTCGACAAGAGTATTACGGGCAACGACTACGACAAAAAAGCGACCGAGCTGAAGGCGCATCAGCTCGAACTCGCCATGCGGATCGAACAGCACCAGAAGGGCGAGGGCGAGTTCAGGACTACTCTCGAAAGCCTGATTTCCGTAGCGTCGCGCGCCGCCGACATCTTCGAGCGTTCGAAAATCGAGCAAAAGCGCCAACTGATCGCCTTTGTCTTTTCGAACCTGAAGCTGAAGGGCAAAAAGCTGGAGTTTTCCTTGCGTTCGCCGTTCGACCTGATGGTCAATCGGCGCACTTATGCAAGTTGGCTGGGGGACTAGGATTCGAACCTAGACTAGCGGAGTCAGAGTCCGCGGTCCTACCGTTAGACGATCCCCCAGCAGGGGCCGTGCGCACCTTATCGGCGGATCACTCTAATATAGTGTTACCACCCGGGCGGCCGGAAGGCGGCCTTTGTCCAAGAAACCGGCGGCGCTTTCAAGGATTTTTCTTCGCGGCGGCCCCTGAATTCCACCGGAACTTGCGCCCCGCGCCCACGTCGAAACCCTCCGGTTCCGGAAGGGTTTCCCTTTCCGGAAGAAGCCGATAGCATTGCCGGGGTGTGGGTCGCGGGGCCGAAAGGCCTCGCGCTGGGAGTAACAAGGGTCGCGCGACCATGGCAGACGCAAGCCGCCAGGGCGGTATGGACCTATCTTTGGAGGCTCCCCTCCGCGACGCCGGTATTTTCGCCGCCCTCGACCTCGGCACCAATAATTGCCGTATGCTGGTCGCGCGGCGCGACGGCGCCGGCGGCTCCGATTTCAAAGTCATCGATTCCTTCTCGCGCATTACCCGGCTGGGTGAGGGCGTCAGCGCCACGGGCCGTTTGTCCGAACAGGCCATGGACCGCACCGTCGAAGCCTTGAAGCGCTGCGCCGAGAAGATGGACCGGCGCCGCGTGTCCGCCTCGCGCCAGGTCGCCACCGAAGCCTGCCGCCGCGCCGCCAACTGCGGCGAATTCCTGGACCGCGTCGTGCGCGAGACCGGCCTCAATCTCGAAATCATTTCCGCGCACGAGGAGGCCACGCTGGCCTTGAAGGGCTGCGCCGCGCTGCTCGATCGTACTGTCCCGCACGCGGTCATTTTCGATATCGGCGGGGGGTCCACCGAGGTCCTGTTCGTGCGCCTCGGCGATCAGGACATGCTGCGCGTGGTGGGCTGCATCTCGCTACCCATGGGCGTGGTCACCGTCGCCGAGGATTGCGGCGGCGGCGACCTTTGCGGACGCACCTATCAAAGCGTGGTCGAACGCGTGACCAGGCTGCTCGAGCCTTTCGAAGCCGTGCACCGCATCGGCGACAAGATCGCGGCCGGCGAAGTGCAGATGATCGGCACCTCGGGCACGGTCACCACCCTCGGCGGCCTGCATCTCAAGCTCGATCGTTATGACCGCGCGGCCGTGGACGGCCTCACCCTCGACTTCGACGTGGTCACCGCCACCACGCGCTCGCTCTGCGGCAAAACCCTGCAGCAGCGCGCCGCCGAACCCTGTATCGGCTGGCAACGGGCCGATCTGATGCTCGCCGGCTGCGCGATCCTGGAAGCCATCTGCCGGCTCTGGCCGGTGGGCGCCCTGCGCGTGGCCGACCGTGGCCTGCGCGAAGGATTGCTGCTCGACCTCATCAGCCCCGCGCTGCTAAAAGTCGCGCCGGGCCCGATGCATCAACTCATTTGAGCGCTTCCCAATGAATACCAAAGGCAGTGGCGGCCGCCGCCAAGGCGGAACCGGCGCGCGCGGCGGCACGAGCGCCAATCGCGGTCTGCATGTGCGCGTGCGCACCGCGCGCGGCCGCACCGTCGGCCAACAGAAATGGCTCCAGCGCCAGCTGAACGACCCTTACGTCGCGCGCGCCAAGGAAGAAGGCATGCGCTCGCGCGCGGCCTATAAACTGCTCGAACTCGACGAAAAACTTCATTTCCTGAAAAAGGGGGCGAAGATCATCGATCTCGGCGCGGCGCCGGGCGGCTGGACCCAGGTCGCCGTCGATAAGGTCAAGGCCGGCCACCCGGGCGGCGGGGCCGTCGTCGCCATGGACATCAACCCCTGGGACGAGATCAAGGACGCCACCTGCTTCATCATGGACTTCCTGGACGACCGGGCGCCGGCGGTTATCAAGGAAGCCCTCGGCGGCAAGGCCGACGTCGTGCTCTCCGACATGGCCGCGCCCACCACCGGCCACGGCCCCACCGACCATCTGCGCATCATGGGCCTCGCCGAGGCCGCTTGGACCTTCGCTGAGGAGGTCCTGGCTCCCGGCGGCACATTCATATGCAAGCTCTTCCAGGGCGGGGCCGAAAACGAGCTCCTGACCCGGATCAAACAGCGCTGCCGGGTGGTCAAACACGTTAAACCCCCGGCCAGCCGTAAGGAATCCGCCGAGGTCTATCTCGTCGCCCTGGACTTCAAGGGTTGAAAAACGTCGGTTTTTAGGCCTTTTCGGCCACTTGCCCGTAACGCGGGTTCGGTCTATAACCCGCCACCTTTTTCGAGCGGGTTCCGGAAAAGCGGCGTCCGGTTTTCCGATGAGAACCCGCTCAAAACACAAGGCGGTGGTATGGAGATTGCCGAAGCGCTGACGTTTGACGACGTCCTTCTGGTGCCTGCGGCATCCTCGGTTCTCCCTGCCCACGCGAATACTTCCACGCGCCTGACCAAAACCGTGAGTCTCAACATCCCGCTGATTTCTGCGGCGATGGATACCGTCACGGAAGCCGGCCTCGCCATTGCCCTTGCGCAGGAAGGCGGCATCGGCGTCATCCACAAGAACAACACCGTCGAAGCCCAGGCGAACGAAGTGCGCCGGGTGAAGAAGTTCGAAAGCGGCATGGTGGTGAACCCGGTCACCATCTTCCCGGATCAGACCTTGGCCGACGCGCTGCGCATCCGTGAGCAGAACCGTATTTCCGGGATTCCGGTCGTGGAACGCGACACGGGCAAGCTGGTCGGCATCCTCACCAATCGCGACGTGCGCTTCGCCACCAACATGGGCCAGCCGGTGCACGAGCTCATGACCAAGGATCGCCTGATCACCGTGCCCGAAAGCGTGCACCGTGATGAAGCCGTGAAGCTGCTGCACCAGTACCGCATCGAAAAGCTGGTGGTGGTGGATCAAACCTACCGCTGCGTCGGCCTCATCACCGTGAAGGATATCGACAAGGCGAAAGCGCACCCGCGCGCCTGCAAGGATGAACAGGGCCGCCTGCGCGTAGCCGCGGCGACCGGCGTCGGCGAAGACGGCTATGCGCGCGGTCTCGCGCTGCTCGAAGCCGGGGTTGACGTCCTTGTGGTCGACACGGCGCACGGTCACTCGCAGGGCGTCATCGACGCCGTCGCGCGCATCAAGAAGGCGTCCAACTACGCCCAGGTGATCGCGGGCAATATCGCGACGCCGGAAGCGGCCAAGGCGCTGATCGACGCCGGCGCCGACGCGGTGAAAGTCGGCATCGGTCCGGGCTCCATCTGCACCACGCGCGTCGTCGCGGGTGTCGGCGTTCCGCAGCTCACCGCGGTCATGGAAGTCGCCGAGATCGCGCGCAAGTCGGGCATTCCCGTTATCGCCGACGGCGGCATCAAAAGCTCCGGCGACATCGCCAAGGCGATCGCCGGTGGCGCCGATTGCGTCATGATCGGCTCGCTGCTCGCCGGAACCGAGGAAGCGCCCGGCGAAGTCATTCTCTATCAGGGCCGCACCTATAAGGATTATCGCGGCATGGGCTCGCTTGGCGCCATGGCGCGCGGCTCGGCCGATCGCTACTTCCAGGAGGAAGTGCGCGACAATATGAAGTTGGTCCCGGAAGGCGTTGAAGGCCGCGTGCCGTTCAAAGGGCCCGCCGGCGCCGTCGTTCACCAGCTCGTCGGCGGCCTCAAGGCCGCCATGGGTTACACCGGCAATCCCACGATCGCCGACATGCACAAGAACTGCAAATTCCGCCGCATCACCGGCGCCGGAATCCGCGAAAGCCACGTCCACGATGTCATCGTCACCCGCGAGCCGCCGAACTACCGCGTCAGCACCACCTAAGCGCCTCCGCTTCGGAGTCACGCCATGACTCCGGCTGCTCGCCTGCAGGCATCGATAGAACTCCTCGAAACCATCCTCGGGGAAGACCGCCCGGCCGACGCTGTGCTCGCGCAGTACTTCAAGGGCCGCCGCTTTTTCGGCGCCAAGGACCGCCGCGCGGTTCAGGATCAGGTCTGGCAGATCATCAGGCATAGGGCCCGTCTGTCGTGGGCCCTCGGCGCCGAGAACGCCAACGCCCGGATGCTGGTGGCCGCGTCTCTCGTCGCGCTCGAAAAGCGCGCGATGGACTCCGTCGCCGGTCTTTTCTCCGGCGCGAAGAACGGCCCCGAACCCCTGCACGCCAACGAGAAGCGCATGGTCGAGAAAGCCGCCACGCGCAATCTCGCCGACGCGCCGCGCGCCGCCAAATTGGAATGCCCCGCGTGGGTGCTCGAGAAGTTCGACAAGTCCTTCGGCGACAAGGCCGATCAGGAAGTCGCCGCTCTCGGCGGCGAAGCGCCGCTCGACGTGCGCGCCAACACCCTGAAGACCACGCGCGGCGCGGTGCTCGCGCAGCTCGAATCCGAAGGACTGAAGGTCGCGCCGACTCATCTGTCGCCGGTCGGCGTGCGCGTCTCCAACCGCGCCACCCTCGGCAATCATCTGGGTTTCAAGGACGGTCTGTTCGACGTGCAGGACGAAGGCTCGCAGCTCTGCGCGCTGCTGGTCGACGCGCGCCCGGGCATGAGCGTGATGGACCTCTGCGCCGGCGCCGGCGGCAAGACCCTCGCGCTGGCCGCGCAGATGAACAACAAGGGCCGCCTGATCGCGTCCGACCTCTCCGTCACGCGCCTGGAACGCTCCAAGCTGCGTCTGCGCCGCGCGGGTGTCCATAATGCGACCCTGCGCGTGCTCGAAGAACACGACAAGTGGCTCAAGCGTCAGACCTCGGCCCAGGGCGGGGCGTTCGACCGCGTGCTGGTCGACGCGCCCTGCACCGGCACCGGCGCCTGGCGCCGCAATCCCGATGCAAGGTGGCGCCTGAAGCCCGAGAACCTCGCCAACCTCACCGCCACGCAGGACGCGGTGCTGGAGCAGGGCGCTCAGCTCACCCGTCCGGGCGGCCGCCTGATCTATGTGACCTGCTCGCTGCTCCCCGACGAGAACGAAGACCGGGTGAGCGCTTTCCTGGCCAAGAACGGCGGCTTCAAAGCCCTCGACGCCGCCGCGCTCTGGCCGGAAATTCTTCCGGGCGCGTCTCCCGTGTCCGGCCCGTATCTGACATTCTCGCCGGTGCGCACCGGCACCGACGGCTTCTTCATCGCGATTTTGGAGCGTGCTTCAT
>JAYSFT010000119.1:0-9843 GCA_041913245.1 Rhodospirillaceae bacterium
CCACCACGCGAGTTTCCTCGGCGTGCGTGGCATCGATCAGCATTCTTTTGACCATAGTAAGGCGTACTCCGTAGCACCGCGGACAGCGCGCGTGTCCGGACCTCGGGTCCGGAGAGCGGGGCGCGGTGGCAAGTTGAAAGATTTAAAAATCGGGAGCGCTGACGGGCCTGCATCGGCAGCTCACGGCCGATCGCGTTCGTCAGGCTGAAACCCTGCGAATGGGGGGAGGCGCCCACATGGCGCGGCGCTTTGATCTGTAACGAGGCTGTTGGCAAACCGAGCCCCCTCGAGTGAACACATGATATGGGGGTGAGGCCTTCGCCGATCGGCGTTGTTCCAAGCGACGTGAACCGTCCCCATCAACGGGGCCGCGTCCACACAACCAGCGGGCTTACCTTGTAAGTCCCGATTTCGACCGCCACCGGAGCAGGGCCTTTACGGCTTGGAGCTCATTACGGCGGGCGCAGCCTGTCAGGCGCAACCTCGTGACGGTCACCATAAACAGGTGATCGCAGCCGTGACAACGTTTAATTCCAGCCGCTTAGGCCGTGCGCGCAACCTTGTTGCCGCGATTCCGCGACTCGGTGTATATATAGGAGAGTCAAGGGGTTAAGGTCCCAGGTCTTGTTAGAGCGGATGCCATTTTTCGTGCCGGGATTGTCGCGCCGCACCCTGCTTGCGACCGTTGCGGGGAGCGTTCTCTGGCCCATGGCGGCCAAAGCCCTCGGGGTGGCCTCCGCCATCCGGGTGCACGATCACGCCACCCACACCCGCCTTGTCCTTGAACTCTCTGAAAATATTGAATTTTCCATCTTTTCCCTGGCCGACCCGTACCGGATCGTCGCGGACCTGCCGGAGCTGGACTGGACCATGGAGGGCAACGCCCTGGCCCATCCGACCGGGGTGGTGAAGGCCGTCCGTTACGGCCTGTTCCAGCCGGGGCGGGCCCGGATCGTGGTCGATCTCCTCGACCCCGCCGCGGTGAAGAACGCTTTTGTGCTGCCGGCCACCGGCGGCACCCCCCACCGCTTCGTCATCGACCTGGAAAAGACCTCTCGCGAGACGTTCATGGCCGCCGCCGGCCCCCAGAAACGCATCGGGCGCCTGGCCGCCGCGTCCGCCAAGCCGGTCCCGGCCAAGGGCGCCGCGCCGCCCGGAAAGAAAGAAGCGAACCGTAAGAAGCTCATCGTGGTCGATCCCGGCCACGGCGGCGTCGATCCGGGCGCCATCGGCCTCAGCGGCATTTATGAGAAGGCCATCACGCTGGCCGCCGCCAAGCAGCTCAAAAGCCGCCTCGAAGCCACGGGCCGGTATCGGGTCCAGCTCACGCGCGAGCGCGACCTGTCGCTCGAACTCGCCGAGCGCCGCGACATCGCGCGCGCCGCCGAGGCCGACCTCTTCATCTCGCTTCACGCCGATTCCATCGCGAACAAGGACGTTCGCGGCCTGTCGGTCTATACGCTGTCCGAGAAGGCGTCCGACCGCGAAGCCGAGCAGCTGGCCGAGCAGGAGAACAGCGCCGACAACATCATCGGCGTCGACCTCACCCGCGAAAGCCAGGAAGTGCGTCACATCCTGGTGGACCTCGCGCAGCGGGAAAGCATGAACCTCGCCACCAGGCTCGCCGACCGCCTGATCGGCGAACTCAGGCGCGAGACCACGCTGCTTCGCAACGGCCACCGTTTCGCGCGCTTCGCGGTCCTGAAATCCCCCGACGTGCCCTCCGTGCTGATCGAGATGGGCTATCTCTCCAACCGCCAGGACGAAGCATCCCTGAAGACCGAATCCTACCGCGGCAAGCTCATGGCGGCCGTGGTGCGCGGCGTCGACACCCATTTCGGCGGCCACGCCTGAAACCCCTGCCGAAACAACCGCTTTTTTGCCCTATTTCGAAGTCATGAAAAGATAGAGGCTCTGCCTAGAAACGTCCCATGGCCGCCGTGCGTTATGGTAGAGCATCCCCGCTTTCGTGCCCTTTTTTAGCCGCCCTCTTTTAGCCCAGCGAGCCCTCTCATGGCTGAGACCAAGAGTGAGACCAGGAGAAAGTTACCCGTCCTCGACAAGCGGATGACCCGCTGGCTGATGGTGGGATTCTTCGTCTTGATGATGGGCGTGTTCGCCGCCGGCGCCGGCGCGATCTTCGTGTTCTACCACTTCGGCAAAGGGCTGCCCGACTACCGCCAGCTCGCCACCTACAATCCGCCGGTCATGACCCGCGTCTATGCCGGCGACGGGCGCCTGATCACCGAGTACGCGGTCGAGGGCCGCGTGTTCGTGCCGCTCGAAGCCATCCCGCGCCGCGTGATCAACGCCGTCGTCGCCTCCGAGGACCAGCGCTTCTGGTCGCATCCCGGCGTCGATCCCATCGGCCTCACGCGCGCCGTGTTCGCCGCCCTCGGCCAGAAGATCATCGGCAGCGACCGCCGCGTGGCGGGCGCGTCCTCGATCACCCAGCAGGTCGCCCAGATGTTCCTCATCGGGCGCGAATACTCCATCGACCGCAAGGTCCGCGAAGCGGTGCTCTCCTTCCGCATCGAGCAGGCTTACACCAAAGAGCACATCATGGAGCTGTACCTGAACCAGGCCTATTTCGGGTATGCCTCCTACGGCATCGCGTCGGCGGCGATGAACTACTTCAACAAGTCGCTCGACGAACTCACGATCGGCGAGGCCGCCTATCTCGCCGGCATCCTGAAAGGTCCCTCGAACTACAATCCGCAGCGCTACCCCGACGCCGCGCGCGACCGGCGCGACTACGTCATCGGCCGCATGCAGGACGACGGCTACATCACCCGCGACGAGGAGAAGGCCGCGCGCGCCGAGGCCATCACCACCCGCAAGCGCGACGAGACCGAACAGATCGTCGCCGAGCACTTCGCCGAGGAAGTGCGCCGCGATCTCGCCGACCGCTACGGCTCCGACACGCTCTACAAGGGCGGCCTCGCGGTCCGTACATCGCTCGATCCGCAGCTCCAAAAATTGGCGACCGACGCCCTGCGCAAGGGTCTCATCGGCTATGACCGCCGCCACGGCTGGCGCGGCGCGTTCACGCGCTTCAAGGACGGCACGGACTTCGCCGAACAGCTCCGCAAGATGGAAGATCCCGCCGGCATCCTCCCGATTTGGGAAACCGCGGTTGTCGGCGACGTCCAGAACGACAAGGCGATCGTCATGCTGCGCGACGGCTCGCGCGGCACGATCCCCTTGAGCGAACTGCGCTGGGCGCGCCAGGCGCTTCCCGAGCAGCAGGTCGGCGCCGCCGTCGGCGCGGCGAGCCAGGTCCTGCACCCGGGCGACGTGATCGCGGTGGAAGCCGTGAAGGCCAACAGCGAAGGCGTGGCTTATCCGGAAAAGACCTACGGCCTGCGCCAGGTGCCGAACATCGACGGCGCCATCGTCGCGCTGGATCCGTTCACGGGGCGCGTGCGCGCCATGAGCGGCGGTTTCTCCTACGCCAGGTCGCAGTACAACCGCGCCACCCAGGCCCAGCGCCAGCCGGGCTCGTCCTTCAAACCCTTCGTCTATCTCGCGGCGATGGAGTCAGGCTTCACGCCGTCGACCCTCGTGCTCGATGCGCCCTTCGTCATGGACCAGGGGCCGGGCCTGCCGAAGTGGAAACCCAGCAACTACACCGATGAATATCTCGGCCGCGCCACGCTCCGCATCGGCATCGAGAAGTCGCAGAACCTCATGACCGTGCGCCTCGCCCAGGCCGTCGGCATGGACAAGGTCGCCGAGGTCGCCGAAAGCTTCGGCGCGGTGAACAAGCTGCCGCGCAATCTCGCCGCTTCGCTCGGCGCGGAATCGACCACCGTGCTGCAGATGGTCACCGCCTACGGTGAACTCGTGAACGGCGGCAAGAAGCTGACCCCCAGCCTCATCGACCGCATCCAGGATCACAACGGCAAGACCATCTACAAACACAATGTGCGCAGCTGCGAGGCCTGCGCCGCCGAGACGTGGGACGGGCAGGGGCCGCCGGAACTGAAAGACACGCGCGAACAGCTCGCAGATCCGGCCAGCATCTATCAGGTCGTCCACCTGCTCGAAGGCGTGGTGCAGTACGGCACGGCGGCCGGCAGCGTCGGCCAGCTGCGCTGGCCTTTGGCGGGCAAGACCGGCACCTCCAACGACGCGCGCGACGTCTGGTTCATCGGGTTCTCGCCGAACCTCGTCGCCGGCGTGTTCGTCGGCTTCGACGAGCCGCGCTCCATGGGCCCCAAGGAAACCGGCGGCAGCATCGCCGCGCCGATCTTCCGCGACTTCATCCAGGCCGCCTTGAAAGACGAACCCAAGACCCCGTTCCGCGTGCCGCCCGGCATCAGCCTCGTGCGCGTGAACAAGCAGACCGGCCGCCCGGCCGAACCGGGCGACGCCCGCATCATCCTCGAAGCCTTCAAGACCGGCACGTCGCCCTTGGATCAGCAGAGCATCACCAGCGACGCCGACATGCTGGTCGACAACCCGGCGAACACGCCGCAGGTCCCCGCCGCCGGCGGGCTGTATTAGGCTGTAGTTTCGGGGACAGTATACTTAATTATTCGTGCCTCGACGCGGCCGCCGGTCGCGTGCGCGCGACCGGCAGCGCAGGCCCGATGAGGATCGCAACGGGCGGTCGCGTTCGCATCAACGCATCTTTAAATGCGATCCCGCCCGCCGCGCACCAGCCGGACGGGCGCGAGCAGACCTTTGCCAATGTATGTGCGCATCGTGCCGGTGCGGAAGTTGACCATCCAGACCTTGCGGCCGCTCTTGCTGGTGGTCCAGTACACCAGGAACGGCTCTTCCATTCCCGGGAACACGGTCGGGTTCAGCGCCGGTGTGCAACTGCTGGAGACGATGGACATCAGTTCGAACCGCGTCGGCACGCGCCAGCCGTCGGTCTCGAGCGTGCGCGCCTCGTCCCAGGTCAAGCCCACCACTTCGCCCTCGCAGCCCTTGTCCGCGCTCCACGTCTGTCCGAGCGCACAGCGCTGCCATTCCAGCCGCGTCTTCTTGTCCAGCGCCGTCTCGCCGCGAAGTTCGTAGCGTTCCGTCGGCGGACGCACCTCGTCGTTCCGGCAGGCCGCGAACGCCGGTCCCGCCGTCAGAAGCGCAAGAATGATGATTGCCCGCGCGATCATTCGCACCTCAAGGCCTCGACAGGACGCGCGCGGGCCACGAGAAGCACATGCCCGGTGATGGTGGCGAGCGCGATCACAAGCGCCAGCGCCGACGCGGCCGCGAACATCCATGGTGAAAGATCGATGTGATACGCGAAGCCTTCCAGCCAGCGCTTCATCAGGAAATACGCCGCCGGCCACGCAACGATGTTGGCCCACAGCACCGGCTTCGCGAACTGCCAGAGCAGCAGCCGCAGGATATCGCTCCGGTCCGCGCCCATCGACTTGCGGATGCCGATCTCCTTGGTGCGCTGATCGGCGGTGAAGGCGGAGAGCGCGAAGAGACCCATCGCCGCGATCACGACGGCAACGGCGGTAAAGATCGTGAAGAACCGGGTTTGCCGGGTGACGTCGAGATAAAGCTCCTGCACGCGCTGATCGAGGAAGAAGCGCGTAAGTGGCCTGGGCTCGCCGGTGGTGGTCCACAAGCGGTCGATGGCGGTGAGGGTGTCTGGGATGTTCCGGCCGTCGAGCTTTATGCTGAGGATTTGATAGGCCGCCGGGAGCGTGCCGTAGGCTACGGGGCGCACGGTCTCGTGCACGGCATCAAGCCAGACGTCCGGCGTTACACCGACGATCTCGTAAGAACCTTGTTGGAAGCCGTTGTTGCCATATGGCGGGGTCCACTCCACCAACTGGCCGAGCGCGGCTTCATTTGACGCGTAACCTAGAGTGCGGACGGCGGTTTCATTGAGCACAATGGACCGAGGCCTCTCGGCCGTATCCATGGGGTTCTCGCTCTGGAAGAAGCGGCCGGCCGTCGGTTGCACTCCGTAGAGCTCGAAAAAGCCGGGACCGACCATCGCGCTGTCGACGGGCACGACGGTGCCGTCGGCGCGCTTCGTATCGTACTGGCCCCACTCGTAGTTCAGGGCCATGTTGCTCGAACAGGCGGCCCCGGCGACACCGGGCAGCTTTGCCACCTCGTCCTTGAAAGCCGTTGTGCAATTCGTGCGTGCGAGCAGGACCTGCGCCGTGTCCAGACGCATGCCTTCGTCAAAGGCGAACCGGGTCTGGCGGTACACGATGGCGCTTGTGAGGATCAGGGCGATCAAGACCGCAAACTGGAAGGCGACCACCCCCTGCCGTAGACGTGAGGATCCGGCGCCGCCGGGAGCACGGCTTTTCAGTACGGACACGACCTTAAAGGCGGGCAGCACAAGAGAGGGATAGAGACCGGCGAGAGTCCCCACCAGAAGCGTCGCGCCGACGATGGCCGCTGCGAGCGCCCCGTCCGTCAGGATATCGAAGGCGATGCTGTCGCGCGCCAGGAAGGCGTTGAGGTAGGGCGCGAGAAGCGCCGTCGCAATGCTTGCGACAAACGCCGCGATGATGGTTGTGAGCAGAGACTCCCCAAGGAATTGAAGTGCAAGATCGGAGCGCAGCGCGCCGGAGGTTTTGCGCACCCCGACTTCCACCGCGCGCTGCGCCGCGCGCGCAGTCGTCAAGCTGGCGAAGTTGATGCAAGCCAGAAGAGTAAGGCACAGCGCCACGATGGCGAGCGAGCGCGGTGTTTGCGGATTACCGCGAGAACTTTGAATCCAGGTGGCCGTTCCTTGGGAAAGATGAAGGTCGGCGATTGGTGTAACCGCATACGTCTGGGTAACGCCATGTTCCTCTTGTAAGCGTAGCCGGTCGGCTGTGCCGATCTGTGCGAAAGCCGCGAACATGGCATTCTCCAAGACCTTCGCGTCCACACCTGGCTTCAGCCGGAAGTAGGTAAATACATCGCCCGGGCGTTTGACGAGAGCGGCAAAGTCGGAGAAGGGCGCTTGTGCCGACGCGAGCAGGTCGAAGCTGAGGTGCGTGTTGGAGGGCAGGTCTTCGATGACCGCCGTCACCGTCAATATCTGCTGCCGGTCCATCTCCAGCGTTTCGCCGCGCGCATCGTCGCGGCCGAAATATTTTCGGGCGATGCGGCGCGTAATGACGATGCCGTCGGGCCTATCCAGGGCGGTCGCGTCGCCTGCAACCATTGGGAATGGTAACGTGGAAAGGATGCTTGGATCGGCCCAGTACAGACGTTCATCTGCTTCGACATCGCCGCGGCGAATGCCTGCGAGCGGCTCGCGCGCGCGGGGGGCATTATAGAGTCGCGCGGTGCTCTCGATGCCCGGGACGGCGGCCCCCATCGCCTCCGCAAGCCGGTTGGGCGACATGTCGCTAAAGACGGTCGGGTTGCCGTTATCAAAGCGGATTTCAGACGTGACTGTGAATGTGCGGTCCGCCCCTGGAATCCACCTTTCGTAGGCCCATTCGTCTCGCACGAAAAGCGCGATCACGAGAGCAGCGGTAAATCCAGCCGCGAGGCCGAGGATGTTGATCGCGGCATAAAGCCTGTTGCGCACCATGTTGCGCAGCGCGGCGGCGAGATAGTTGCGAAGCATCGTGATTCCCCTCCCAGAGAATGCCGACGGCCTACGCCGCGGCGGAAAGGGGATCGACGATCCGCCCATCGAGCAGGTGGATGCACCGATGCGCCCGCGCCGCGAACGCCTCCGAGTGCGTCACCATGATCACGGTCGTGTCGTTGCCCACGCATTGTTCCAGCATCTGCATCACCGCCTCGCCGTTGGCGCTGTCGAGGTTGCCCGTCGGTTCGTCCGCCAGGATCAGCTTCGGTTCGCACACGAGGGCGCGTGCGACCGCGACGCGCTGTTGCTGACCGCCGGAGAGCTGCTGCGGCATATGCTTCGCGCGGTGGGAAAGACCGACATGCTCCAGCATTTTAGTCACGCGGCGGCGGCGCTCTCCGGCGGCAACCCGGCGATAGATCAGGGCGACCTCGACATTCTCGGCGACGTTCAGGTCGTCGATCAGGTTGAAGCTCTGGAAAATGAAACCGACGCCGATCTTGCGGCGCACGGCGGTCAATTGGTCTTCGCTGTAGCCGGCGACATTCTCGCCGTAGAACCAGTATTCGCCGGAGGTCGGCTGATCGACGAGGCCGAGCACGTTCAGAAGCGTCGATTTGCCGCAGCCCGAAGGCCCCATGATGCCGACGAATTCGTTCGGCCGGATCTCCAGGTTGATCGCGTCCAAGGCCTGGGTCTGCACATCGGTGGTGCGATAGACCTTCGCGATATTATTCAGCTTCAGCATCCCAACTCCCCTTCAGTGCGACAGAACAATACGGTCCAAACGCTCGTATCCTGTGTAGTCGGACGTGATGACGCGCTCGCCGGCCTTCAGCCCTTCGGCGATCTCGACCTGCTCGGCGTTGCGCCGTCCGATTTTGATGCGTCGCCGCTCGGCGGCATCGTCGTCGGTCATCACGAAAACCCAGTCGCCGCCGGTACGTTCCAGGAAAGCGCCCGACGCGACCACGAGCGCCGCCCGGTCATCGCCCAGCGCGAGCCGGCCCTGGAGCGCCTGGCCGGGCACGAGACCGGCCGGATCGGCGCGCTCGAACGCGAGGTCGATCATGAAGCGGCCGTCATTGACCTGCGGATAAATGCGCGAGACGCGGGCGCGGACGGACGTGCCGTTCAGGTCGGCGGACGCGATTTGGTCGGCGCGCACACGGGCGAGATAGAACTCGTCCACTTCTGCGGAGAGTTTATAGCCTGTCTCCGGCGTGATCTCGGCAAGGCGCTGGCCGGGGTTGCGGTTCTCGCCGATCTTCAGGTCGATATGCGTGATCCGGCCGGCGACGGGAGCGCGGACGATAAGGTTGTCCAGCTTGGAGCGCACGACTTCCAGGTTGAGCCGCAGTTTCTCCAATTGATCGCGGATCGCGGGCAAAAGGCGGGTGCGCAGGTCGGCCTGGGCGCGATTGCTTTCAGCTTGGATAGGGCGGATCGCTTTGTAGTGGGCGAGTTCATCGGCGATGGTTTCGCGCGCTTCGGTGGATACCGCGCCCCTTGCGGCGAGCATCTCCCGGCGGTCGGATGATTTCGCAAGACGCGTGATATTGAAGTCGATATCCGCCAGCAGGCGCGCGTTGGCGGCGTAATTCTGTTCCAGCGCGATCTCGTTCTGCTGAAGCTGCGAGATCGCTTGATTGAGCTGGGACTCCTGTTGAATGACCTGCAACTGAAGGTTCGTGTTCCCGAACTCGATCATGCGCTGACCGGCTTCGACCATTTCACCCGGCTGTACCAGAACACGCTCGACACGGCCGCCTTCAATGGCGTCGAGATAGATGGTGTCACGGGGGACGACCTTGGCGCGTAAGGGGATCAGATCGCGGAAAACTCCTTGTTCCACGGGGCTGATCGTCACTTGAACCGCGGGAACGCGCAGCGTGCGCGCCCCCGAGCTGAAGAAGATGGCGATGAGGACAAGAACCAGCGCTATGGCGCCGCCCGTGACGATTCCGACGCGCACCGCCGGCGGCTGACGCATCCACGGACCCGGTTCGATCGGTGTGTCCATTGCCGCGCCGGCGCTTTCCGCAAGCTTGAGCTGGGCAACGGCCATGACGTCACCGCGCCTTGAGGCGGGTTTTCGCCGCCGCCTTGATCAGGTTCATGACGGCATCGAGCGAACCGCCGCAGAACTGATCGGCGATCTCCTTCACGGCTTTCACCGCGATTTCCTCGCGCGTCTCGACCGCATGATAGATGAACGCGCCGGCCTCCACCTCGTGGCGCAGGTATCCCTTTTCCTCCAGGCGCCGCAGCACCGTGCGGATCGTCGGGTCCTTCAGGGGCCGGGGCAGGGCCTTGCGCACGGCCAC
>JAYSFT010000120.1:0-9605 GCA_041913245.1 Rhodospirillaceae bacterium
AATTCATGCAAGTGCGCGTCGACGCGCAGTACGAGCAGGAAGAGGCCGAAGCCACGATGTTCGCCGCCTTTAGCGCGCTCGCGATCATCATCGGCGCACTGGGTCTCTACGGCCTCGCGCTGTTCAGCGCCGAGCGCCGGACCAAGGAGATCGGCATCCGCAAGGTGCTGGGCGCCAAGGTGCGGGACGTCGTGCGCCTCCTGGTGCTCGACTTCTCGAAGCCGGTGCTCATCGCCAATCTCATCGCCTGGCCGGTGGCCTGGTACCTGATGCGCGATTGGCTGAACGGCTTCGAGCACCGCATCGATCTGAACCTTTTGATCTTCGCCGCCGCCGGCTTCCTGGCGCTGCTGGTCGCCTGGCTCACCGTGGGCAGTCACGCGTTCCGTGCCGCGCAGGAAAACCCGATCCGCGCGCTGCGTTACGAATAATCCGGGTATCCCTGCTTTAACTTCACTTGGGGATCATCCAGTCGAAGAGATACTGCTGGCCCATGACGAGGAGGCCCAGCAGCGCCGTGAGGATGATGCTGTGTTTGAAGGTGCGCGCCAGCACTTCACCCTCGCGGCCCGCGAGGCCGGTGATGGACGTGCCCGTGGTGAGATTCTGCGGCGAGATCATTTTCCCCAAGACGCCGCCCGATGAATTTGTGGCGGCCATCAGCACGGGATCGAGATCGAGCTCGCGCGCGGCGACGACTTGAAGGTTCCCGAACAGCGCGTTGCCGGACGTATCGCTGCCCGACAGGAACACGGCGAGCCATCCAAGGAACGCCGACAGGAACGGGAAGATGAAGCCTGCCGAAGCGACCGCTACGCCGAGGGTGTAGGTCATGCCGGAGTAGTTCATCAGATAGGCAAGGCCGATGATGAGCATCGTGGTGACGGCCGGCATGCGCCATTGTTTAAAGGCATCAGAAAAGGCGCGCATAAGCTCGGTGAGCTTCAGGCGCACGAGGATGGCGACCAGAAGAGACGTGACCAGAATGGCCGTGCCGGTGCCGAGCGGCTGGAAATTCCAAATCGCGGCGTAGGGCCGGTCATAAGTGGTGATGAATATCTGGTTGTGGAGGGCGGGCCATTGCACCGGCATCTGACCGATCGTCGCGACACGGAAATGAGTCCAGAGGATGACCACGGCGGCGAGCAGGGTCCAGGGAATCCATCCATGCCAATTGCCCACCATGGCCGTGTTTTGCGCGCGCGCCTGGGCGGGTGCATTCAACGCGAAGGCGGGATCGGCCGGCATCTTCCAGACTTTGATGAAGGACACGGTGAGGATCAGTGAACCCATGGATGCCAGCACGTCCGTCAGCGCATAGCTGAGATAGTTGGATGTCACGAACTGGGCGAGAGCGAAAGAACCGCCGGCCACGACGAGAACAGGCCATACGCCTTTCAACGCGCGCAGCCCGCCGTACAGGCCGATGGCGTAGAACGGAAGAAGGAAGGCAAGGAACGGAAGCTGCCGTCCGATCATCGCTCCGAGGGTCTGGTCGGAAAGCTGGGTCACCGCGCCAAGTGTGGTGACTGGTGTGCCCAGCGCGCCGAAGGCCACGGGCGCGGTGTTGAAGATCAAGGTGAAGACGATGGCTTCCATGGCCGGGAAACCGAGCGCGATCAGAAGCGCGCTGGTGATGGCGACGGGGGTTCCGAACCCGGAGATTCCCTCCAACAGGCAGCCGAAGGAAAAGCCGATCACGACAAGCACCACGCGTCGGTCGTTGGGCAGATGGTCCATCATCCAGGCGCGGAAGGCGTCGAAGCGTCCCGAGACGACCGTGATGTTGTAGAGGACCAGCGCGTTGAAAACGATCCACATCACCGGGACGAGCGCGAAGGCCGCGCCGTTGGCGATACTGCTGAACGCGGCGGCGGCCGGCATCTGCCAGGCGGTGACCGCGATAATGAGACCGACAAGGAGCCCGGCGCCGGCGGCCTGCCAGGCGGGCCGGCGGATCACGCCGAGGAAGATGAGAACCACCGCGATCGGGATCGCCGCGACGGCAAAGGACAACAGCAGACTCTCGCCGACCGGCGTCACAAGCTGATTGAACAAGGCTAACCCCCCTTTAGCTAAGTTCGGCTACTTTTCACGTCGACCCGATTACCTACGTCTCCCAAATACTTGCGCGGCCCTGTCTTGAGGGCCTGGGGTCATGCTAAGCTCGATGCACGGTAAGGTGTATTGGAATCTTTGAGACGCCCATGAAAGACGATCCTTACGCGAGTCCGCATGCGGACAAGGCCGCTCCCGACTTTTGGTCGCGGGTGCGGCAGACCTTCCGGCTGGTGGTCCACATTCCCGACTATGACACCTATGTCCGCCATCTTCAGGCGCATGAGCCGGGCAAACCCGTGCCCACGTATGAGGAGTTCATCACGATCTGTCAGGAACGCCGTTTCTCGAACGGTTATCTGATCGGAAAGTGCTAGCCGGCGCTCAGGCGTCGATATTACCGATGGCCGCGCCGGCTTCGACCGTGGCGCCTTCCTCCAATATGCGGCGAAGCGCGCCGTCGCGCGGCGCGGTCACCTGAATTTCCATTTTCATCGCTTCGAGAACCGCCACGACGTCGCCTTCGCGAACGCGCTGTCCGCCGGCGATCTTCCAGGCCCGCAAGGTTCCGGTGATGGACGCAACGAGCGCGCCGGCAGCGGCGGGAGCATGCGCCTGGCGGGGTGTGCCGGTCTCCGACGGGGCCCTGAAATTCGCAAGGAGCGCGGCTGGAATTGCAAGCTCATGCCGGCGGCCGTCGATTTCGACAGGCATGCGCAACAGGTTCGGCTCGGCGGTGTATTCCGGGCGTTTCGCCGCCTCGGGCATATCGGCGAATTCGGTCTCGATCCAGCGCGTATGAACCTTGAATCCACCCGCGCCCTTGAAATCTTCGCTCTCGATGACCGCGCGATGAAAAGGCAGAACCGTCGGAACGCCTTCAATGCGAAATTCCATGAGTGCACGCCGTGCGCGGCTGAGGGCCTGCGCACGGGTCGGGCCGGTGACGATCAGCTTGGCGAGCAACGAATCGAATGCGCCTGGAACCGCCGATCCCGCCTCGACACCGGTGTCGAGGCGAACGCCGGGGCCCGACGGCGCAGCGAAGGCCGAAATCCTGCCGGGCGCCGGAAGGAAACCGCGCCCCGGGTCTTCGGCATTGATGCGAAATTCGATGGAATGCGCGCGCGGGACGGGCGTTTCGGTGATCGAAAGCGGAAGGCCGTCGGCGATGCGGAATTGCTCGACAACCAAATCCACGCCGGCGGTTTCCTCGGTGATCGGATGCTCGACCTGGAGGCGGGTATTCACTTCGAGGAACGAGAGGGCGCCTTCGGCGCCGAGGAGGAACTCGATGGTCCCGGCGCCAGTGTAACCTGCAGCGCGGCATATGGATTTTGCGGCGGCGTGAATTGCGGTTCTTTGTTCGTCCGCCAGGAAAGGCGCGGGAGCCTCTTCGACGAGCTTTTGGTTGCGCCGTTGCAGCGAGCAGTCGCGTGTGCCGACAACGACCATATTGCCGAAATTGTCGCCCAGGATCTGCGCCTCAATGTGGCGAGGACGATCGAGAAAGCGTTCGACATAACATTCGTCACGGCCGAAGGCGGCCTTCGCTTCACGGCGCGCGGATTCAAGCAGTTCACCGATCTCATCCAGGCGCCGTGCGACTTTAAGTCCGCGGCCCCCACCGCCGTGCACGGCCTTGATCGCGACGGGAAGGCCGTGTTTTTCGGCGAACGCGATCGCCTCGGCCGCGTTCTTCACGGGACCGTCGCTGCCGGCGACGAGCGGGGCGCCCGCGCCGGCGGCGATGCGCCGGGCTTCGACCTTGTCGCCAAGAGCCGCGATCACGTCGGGAGACGGGCCAATCCAGGTCAATCCCGCGTCCATGACGGCGCGCGCGAACTCGGCGCGCTCGGACAAGAAGCCGTAACCCGGATGCACGGCATCGGCGCCGGCCCGGCGCGCGGCGCCAATGAGCTTCGCGATGTCGAGATAGGTCTCGGACGCCAGCATGCCGCCCAGGCCATAGGCCTCGTCGGCCAACCGGACAAAGAGGGCCTCGGCATCGGTATCGGCGTAAACCGCCACGGACGCGACGCCGTAGTCCCGGCAGGCGCGGGCGATTCGTACGGCGATCTCACCGCGATTTGCGATCAGCACTTTCTTCATGGACGGGTCCTCACGGCCGGATCTCGGCGAAGGGAGCGATGGGCCGGAACTTGATACGCGCGTGCGCGGGAATCTGGCCGGCGAGATCGAGATGATATTCAGCGACCGCGCCGATGACGGGATATCCTCCCGTCAGCGGATGGTCGGCGAGAAAAAGGACAGGCTGGCCGTCGTGAGGCACCTGGATCGCGCCGGCCACCGTGCCCTCGCTCGGCAATTCGGTCTTGTTGAGGCGCCGCAAGGGCATGTCACCGTGAAGCCGGATACCGACACGGCTCAGGCTCGGCGTCACCAGCCAGGACTGCACCTGCAAGGTCGCGACGGCCTCCGGTGTGAACCAGTCCGCGCGGGGGCCCAGAATCACATCAAGTTCGACGGTTTCGCCGGATGCCGGAAGCGCGGCGGGAGGCAATTCGGACAATGAAACGCTCTCCATAGGGTTGCGCCCTCGCCGCACGGCAAGTGTCGTGCCTGACGTGACCGGCGCCGGACCGATGACCGCGAGCGTATCGGTTGACGCGCTGCCGAGAACGGCAGGGACATCGAAGCCGCCGCGCGCCGCGAGGTAGCTGCGCATGCCCCGCCCAGGCGCGCCGAGGGTCACGGTATCGCCCGGTTCAACCGCGAGCGGTGCATCGAGGCCGGCGGCAAAGGCGTTTCCGGCCATATTCCGAATCATGACCGGGCGCCGCGCGCCGGTGAGGCCAATGACCCCGGCCGTGAAGCAGGTGAAGGAAAACGTGCCGAGTGAGATTTCGAGACAGGCCTGGTCGGGCTGATTGCCGACGATGCGATTGGCTGCTTTCAGCGCCGCCCGATCGAGCGCGCCGGAGGCCGAGACTCCCATGCCGGCGAGGCCGTGACGCCCAAGATCCTGAAACAGCGCGGGCATCTCACTCGTGACCACCTTCCACGAAACAACGGTTTCGGCGAGCGCGGGATCGCGCGGCGTTGAAACCGCGGGCGCGGCGAGGCGCTTCGACGCATCATGGAAGCGCACGCGCGCGCCGGGCCTGAGAAGCGCGGGCGGATTGCGCCCGAGATCCCACATCTTGAGGGACGTCTCGCCGATGAGTTGCCACCCGCCGGGGCTGGCTTGCGGATAGACGCCGCTGAATTGGCCGGCAATCGCCACGGCCCCGGCCGGAATGCGCGTACGCGGTGTCTGACGGCGCGGGACGTGCAGAGCAGGATCTCCACCCACGAGGTAGGCGAAGCCGGGGGCAAAGCCACAAAACGCGACGGTGAATTCGCTTTCGGTATGACGCTTCACGATCTCCTGCACGCTCAGGCCCGTAATGCGCGCGACGTCAGAAAGGTCCTCACCGGCGTAAGTCACCGGAATTTCGACGACGTCCGATGTCGGCGGCGGGCGGACCGAAAGATCGCGGTCCGCAATCCGCCGCGCAAGGACATGTGCCGGGGCGTCTTCCGGCCGGAAGCGGATCATCAATGTCCGCGCGGCCGGGATCATTTCGTCAATGCCGTCGATCGGCGCGCTCATGAGCGATGCGTGAAGCGCGAGCGCCGCGTCCAGGTCCGCGAGTTCGACGAGAAACGTCGTCAGGTTGACGGGAAGGAAACGCATCGCCGCGTCAGACGTGATAGGCCGACTGAGGGATATCGGTGATGAACATGTAGCCGGGCGCGTGCGTAATCGCGAAAGGAACGTTCGATGCCATGACCGCGGCTTGGGGCGTCACGCCGCAAGCCCAGAAGACGGGGATTTCGCCGGCCTCGATGCGCACGGGATCGCCGAAATCCGGCTTCGCCAAGTCATGGATGCCGATGAGCGCCGGGTCGCCGACATGGACCGGGGCGCCGTGGACCGCGGGATAGCGCCCCGAAATCGCAACCGCGTCCGCGACGCGCGCGGCCGGGATCGGCCGCATCGAAACGACCATATTTCCGCGTAGGCGGCCGGCGGGCCGGCAGGCCTGGGACGTCAGGTACATCGGGACGTTGCCGTTGTCGGTGATGTGACGGATCTCGATGCCCGCTTCGATCAAAGCGGCCTCGAAGGTGAAACTGCAGCCGATGAGGAAGGTGACGAGATCCGGATACTCACGCCACGCGGCCGTGGCATCGCCGACGTCCTCGGCGAGTTTTCCGTTGCGCCAGATCCGGTAGCGCGGAACGTCGGTGCGCAGATCGGCCCCGGGCGCGAGGAGGGTGGCGGTCGACCCGGGGTCGGTGACGTCGAGCACCGGGCAGGGCTTGGGATTGCGCTGCGCGTAGAGCAGGAAGTCGTAAGCCCATTCGCGCGGCAGCGCGATCATGTTCGCTTGGGTGAATCCCGGAGCGATGCCGGCCGTCGGTTCCACCGCGCCGGCCCGGTAACGCAGGCGCGCCGCGCGCGGACCGGGCGTATCAACGGAAGATTTCATCCGCACCCTCTTCATTCCTTTCATTTTGTCGCCGGCACGAAAGACCGAACCTTGATTCCCCGGGTTTCGAACGCCGCGCGGATGTCGCGCGCGATCGTGACGGCGCCCGGACTGTCGCCGTGCACGCAGATGGACTGCGCGGCGATTCTGATGGTGCTGCCGTCGCTGGCTTCGAGCGTTCCGTCGATTGCCAGGCGTATCATGCGCTCCGTGATAAGTGCGGAATCGTGCAGCACCGCGCCGGGTTCGCGCCGGGAGACGAGACGGCCCGACGGAGTATAGGCGCGGTCGGCGAAGGCTTCCGCCACCGTCTCAATTCCGGCCTTGCGCGCCTGTTCGAGGATCGGCGTATTCGCAAGTCCCATCAGCACCAGGGATTTGTCGACGGCCTTGATGGCGTCGATCACGGCCGCGCCCTGCTTTGCGTCGCCGGCGATGCGGTTATAAAGCGCGCCGTGCGGCTTCACGTAGCGCACGCGCGCGCCGGCCGCCGCGGCAAGACCCTGCAGGGCGCCGATCTGATAAACGATGTCCGCGGTCAACTCGGCGCTTGCGACATCCATGTCACGGCGGCCGAATCCGACGCGATCGGGATAGGAGACATGCGCTCCGATCGACACGCCGCGTTCGGCGGCGGCTTTCACGGTGCGCAGAATGCCCGCCGGGTCGCCCGCGTGAAATCCGCACGCGACATTGGCGCTGGACACGATGGACAACATGGCTTCGTCATCGCCCATGCGCCAGGCGCCATATCCTTCGCCGAGGTCGCTGTTCAGATCGATCGTGGTCATGGGCGTTCACTCCTCATGGGATCAGCATCGCAAAGATGAGATCAAAGGACGCATAGGCCATGTACCAGGTCAAAGCGCAGGCCAGGACGCCGAGACCGAGCAGGCCGCGGGGATAGCGATAGCCGTTCATCAGGTCGCCGCGGGCCCAGGCCGCATAGACAAATATCGTCAGGCCGATGGGCAGGATCAGGCCATTCAGCCCGCCGACAAAAACCAGCATCGTTGCCGGCGGTGTGTTGAGGAGCACATAGCAGAGCAGCGAGAAGGCGATAAAAATCACGGTGGCGAGGTTGCGCCCCCTTTCGCCGATGTCCTTCTTGAAAACGGTGATGAACGACACCGACGTATAGGCCGCGCCGATCACGCTGGTGATCGCGGCGGCCCATAGGACGACGCCGAATATGCGCAGGCCCAATTGACCGGCGGCGCCCTCGAAGGCTTGCGCGGCGGGGTTCGCGGTCGCGCCCGTAAGATCGATGACCGCGCCGCCGGCCACGACGCCGAGCACGGCCAGGAACAGGACGTAGCGCATGACGCCGGTGACCGCGATGCCGGTGAGCGCCGCGCGGGTGACTTCGGAAAGATGCGCGATGCCGACGACGCCTTTGTCGAGAAGGCGATGCGCGCCGGAGTAGGTGATGTAGCCGCCCACCGTTCCGCCCACGATGGTGATGATCGAGGGAAAATCGACGGTCTCCGGAAGGACGGTCTGGCGGAGCGCTTCGCCGAGCGGCGGCGCGGAGACATAGGCCACAAATAACGTCAGCCCGATCATGAGCAGGCCGGCGATGATGATGAGGCGGTCGAGCGCCATTCCGGCGCGCCGCGACAGAAAGATCGCGATGGAGAGCAGGGCGCTGATGGCGCCGCCCAGTTTCGGATCGAGGCCGGCCAGGGCGTTGAGCCCCAGTCCGGTCCCGGCGATGTTGCCGATATTGAAGAACAGCCCGCCGACCATGACCAGGACGGCGAGAAGGTAGCCGGTGCCCGGGATCGCCGCGTTGGCGATGTCGGACGCGCGCATGCGGCTGATCGTGACGATGCGCCAAATATTGAGCTGGACGACGAAGTCGATCAGGACGGACACGAGGATGGCGAACGCGAACGCCGCGCCGAATTTTACGGTGAAGGTCGCGGTTTGGGTGATGAAGCCCGGACCAATGGCCGACGTGGCCATCAGGAAGATGGCGCCCATCAGGGAGGATCGTCGCGTGCGGTTCGCCTCCGCCGCCGCCTGTGTCTCGGGTTGCGCCACCTTCATCCCCCCTGATAAAGTTTTGAGTATTGTTGAACAATATCGTGATATAACTCAACAATAATGAGCGCAGGTCTGGCTCCCGCGGCCCCGCCAAATAAACCTTTTGTTTGCAATAAGTTACTCGAACTCCGATGTTGAAGCAGGACGCCGTCCTTACCCTCGCGCAGCGGATCGCGAAGCAAATCCGGGACCTTCTGGCCGCGGGGGCCTTCCCGCCGGGCCAGCGGCTCTCCGAGGCCAACTTGAGCGCCGAACTCGAGGTGTCGCGCAACACGTTGCGCGAAGCCTTTCGCCTTCTGACCGCGGAAGGACTGCTGCGGC
Source organism: Rhodospirillaceae bacterium (assembly GCA_041913245.1). GTDB lineage: Bacteria > Pseudomonadota > Alphaproteobacteria > Rhodospirillales > Rhodospirillaceae > SHVO01. The sequence goes on from JAYSFT010000120.1 coordinate 8,928, forward strand.
ACGAAGCCAACCGGGGTGTGTTTGTGGCGACGCCGACCATGGCGTCCCTCATCGATATATACCGCGTCCGCCGCACCATCGAGTGCAAGGCGCTGGAACAGGCGTTCCCCGCGCACCACGCCGTCGCGCGTATGCGGGCGGCGGTCGAGGAAGCAGCCGCGTGCAGGAAGAAAACCGATTGGCAGGGTGTCGGCAGCGCGAATATGAGATTCCACGCGGCCATCGTCGCGCTGGCGGACAGCGAACGTCTCAGCGCATTCCATGGCGAGATCGCCGCCGAGCTTCGTCTCGGCTTCGGCTTGATCGAAAATGCCGAACTTCTTCATGCGCCGTATGTCGACATGAACGCGGAAATCCTCGCGCTGGTGGAAGCCGGCCGGATCGCCGCGGCGGTGTCGGCGCTTGAAGATTACCTGCTGCGCTCCGAACGGGCGGTTCTCGCGGCGTTTTCACGCGTGAACGCCTAAATCAGGCCTTCGCTTCTGAACGAAACGTGCCCGCCGCGGCTGACGATGACGTGGTCGTGCAGCGTAATGCCGACGGCGGCGGCCGCGTCTTTGACTTTGCGTGTCATCTCGATGTCCGCGCGCGACGGCTTCGGATCGCCGCTTGGGTGATTGTGTACCATCAAAAGAGCGCTGGCGTTGAGTTCCAATGCGCGCTTCACCACTTCGCGCG
>JAYSFT010000121.1:0-9510 GCA_041913245.1 Rhodospirillaceae bacterium
CCTATTTCCACGATCCGTTCCCGAACGATCACGTCTATAATCCGAACTGGGCGGACTTTCCGAAGTACAGCCTCCAGTTCCACAGCCAGGTCACCGACAGGCTGAAGGTCGAAGCCGAGGCTTATTATTCGGCGCCGGAACTCTGGAACACCGAAGTCGACGTGCAGATCTGCCGCATCCCGCAAAGTGTGCTCAATCCGGCCACCGGCCGTCCGTTCACCCTCGCGGCGGACTTCGAAGCTTATGCCCGCAACAACGGGATCCCGACCGGCTGCGTGACCAATCCGGACGGCAGCACCAAGGCGGACGGCGTGTCCCGCCAAGGCTACTACGTCGACGCCAACGGTCAGATCAAAGGCACGCTGCAGAACCCGTTCCGCATCGGCGATCCGATGGGCACGGTCGTGCAGACCATCGCCAATTTCGGCTCGGGTGTGCCGGTGAAGGGTTACGGCGAAGGCACGCAGCTGCGCGCGGGCTTTATCGACTATGGCGCCAACCTGCGCGGCAAGTATCGGCTCACCGACTGGCTGTCGGTGGTGGCCGGCGTGCAGCGCACGACGTCTTACGATGCCTCGGCGGACGACTACGGCGTGTCCAAGGCGCACATCAACTCGACCGGCCTCTACGGCGACGCCCAGATCGACCTTCCGATCCTGGACGGGACCAACATCTCGGTCGGCGCGCGCAAGGACTTCAACAATCTCTTCGCCGACAACTTCATCTGGAAGTTCTCGGCCCGCCAGGAATTCGGTTCGGGCTTCTATGCCCGCGCCGGCGGCGGCACCTCGTACAACAGCCCCCGCGCCCAGGAAGCCGGCCTGTTCGCCAATACGCGCAACAACCCGACCATCAAGCCGCAGGAAGTTGAAACCTACGCCGCCGGCGCAGGCGTCAACGGCGAGGCGCTGGGCGGCACCTTCAACGTCGAACTCGGTTACTTCACCACCGACATCACCAATCTGTTCGGCAGCGCCGCGATCCGCGACGTGTGTCCGGGGGTCGATCCAAGCCGCGTGATCAACCCCAACATCATCACGCCGGTCGAATTCTGCCGCACCTTCGCCGGCTACGGCCTCACGGGCCTCAGCACGGCCTTCTTCAATACCAAGGCGCAGCAGAACATCACCGGTTATACCCTCGACGTCTCGCTCGACCTCGACCAGATCCAGGCCGACGTCAGCTTCACCAAGCAGGAATCGCTTGAACCGAACCCGGTCTTCGGCCTCGCGGCCGTGCGCGCGGGCACCGGCGCGGCGCTGACCAGCATCGTACCGGGCGCGGCCGGGGCCAATCCGACGCGTCAGGCCGGCGAGCGTCCGGAGTGGATGATCTCGGCCCTCGTCACCTACACTCCGACCGAGCGCTGGGTGATCGCGCTGAACCCGCGTTGGCAGGGTCCGGAATGGCTCTACGTGCAGAACAATGCGGCCCGCTTCGTCGACGCCGCGGGCAACCGCACCAACCCGGATGTCAACTTCGGCAATTACTTCGTGCTCAACGGTTCGGTCCAGTATTACCTCGGCGAGGAGATGCAGCACCGCTTCCTGCTGCGCGCCGTCAACATCCTGGACAAGACCTACTCCGAGCGCGGCGGCGCCGCCGACAAGTCCTTTTTCCGCGCGGCCGTGCGCGGCGAGATCGGCGTCAACGACCCGTCCTACTATTACACCTACCAGTTCTACGGCAAGCCGCGGTCGTTCTATCTGCAGTACGCCTACCAGTTCTAGGCTTCGAAAAATGGGCGGATCCATTTAGGATCCGCCCTGGAAGTTTGGGGGAGGCTCAGCGATGATCTCACGCCGTTTCTTCATGGCCGCGGGCGGCCTGACGCTGTCGATTCCCAAGGCTTTCGCGCAATCCGACAAATATCATTTCACCCTCGGCGTCGCGTCCGGCAGTCCGCGTCCCGATGGAATTGTCCTGTGGACACGCCTCGCGCCGGAGCCCTTGCGCGGCGGCGGCATGCCGCCGGGAAAAGCCGGCGTGCGTTATCGCCTGTGCGCCGATCAGGCCATGCGCAAGACGGTGCGCGAGGGCATCGCTGAAACATCCGACGCCAAAGCCCATTCCGTTCACGTCGTTCTGCGCGGGTTGGAGCCGGGGCGCGACTATTGGTACCAATTCTTCTACGGCAAGGATGAAAGCCCCATCGGGCGCACCCGCACCTCGAACCCGTCCGCGTCCGGCGCGAAGCTCGCGCTGGCGAGTTGCCAAGCCTACGAGGCCGGCCTCTTCACCGCCTACGCCGACATGGCCGCCTGGTCGCCCGACTGCGTGATTCATATCGGCGATTATATCTATGAAGGGGCGGCCACCGCGCCCGGTCCGCGCAAAGCCAATGTCGGCGGCTTCGACGTGAGCTGGCGGAATATCCGCTCACACAACGGCCCCGAAACCGTGACGCTGTGGGACTACCGGAACCGCTACGCGCTTTATAAAAGCGAAGCGGTCCTCCAGGCCGCGCACGCGGCGGCGCCCTGGATTGTGTCGGTCGACGATCATGAGATCGACAACAATTGGGCCGCGGACATCCCGCAGGATCCGTGGGCGCAAACGCCGCTGGAGTTCAAGGTGCGCAAGCTCGCCGCGCTCCAGGCTTACTATGAGCATATGCCGCTGGAAGAACCGCCGTCGGTCAGCGGGGTCGATTCACATCTTCAGCTCTACGGGACATACCGGTTTGGCCCCGCGCAGGTGCATATGCTCGATACGCGTCAATACCGCTCCGATCAGGTCTGCGGTCCGCGCGATCCCGGCGAGCGCAGTTGCGAAGCCTTGGCGGACCCCACACGCACCATGACCGGCCCCGCGCAGGAACGCTGGCTGGTGGACGAGTTGCGACGCTCCCAGGCGCCGTTCAACGTCATCGCCTCGCAAACCTGGTTCGCGCCGTTCCGCTACAACGAGCCCGGTGACGTGCCCTATGTGAACATGGATCAATGGGACGGCTATCCCGTGCAGCGCCAGCGCCTGATCGACGTCATGGCCGGGGTGGCCAACCCCGTGGTCATCAGCGGCGACTGGCACAGCGCGGCCGCCATGCGCATCCACAAGGATCCCTGGGATCCGAAGTCGCCGCGTGTCGGCCACAACTTCTGCGGTACGTCGATCGCGTCCCATTGCCCCTGGTATGAGGCCATGCGGGCGGCGAAGGACTTCAATGGTCACGTCGATCATCTCAACGGCGCCCAGCGCGGCTACCTGCGGTTCGACGTGACCGGCAAGACCTGGCGTTCCGACTACCGTGTCGTGGCCGACGCGCATGACCCCGACGCCGCCGTCTCCACGGAGGTCTCCCTCGATATCCGCGACGTCTAGCGGCCTTTCCATTGACCGGCTAAAAAAGCCCCGCCCGGCGCTGCGGCCTGGCCAGTGGGAGAACCGGCGTGCAATTAGCGACCTTGCGCCTTCGTGACGGGCGCCGTCTCGTCAGTCAGATGCCCGGGGATGAAGTGACGGCGCGTGCGGTCGGCGTGTGCGTGAACACGCCGCAGGAAGCGCCGGACCTCAAGCTTTCATTCAAAAGCCCCGAGGGTCAGCCCATTGAGCTGCACGCGCGGGAGATTGTCGGCATCGAGATGGACCCGCCCTACTGCCTGATCGAGAATTTTCTCTCCCCCGCCGAGGTGGAACGGGCGATGGCCCATGCCCTCGCGCATGAAGCCGAATTCCGCGATTCCACGGTCTCGCTGGTCGACAATCAGGGGGAATTCAAGCCCGACTACGGGCTTCGCCGCTCGCGCATCCTGGACAATGTCGGCGACGTCGCGCCCATGATCGGCCAGGCGCTGTTCAAGGCGATGCCGCGGATTTTCGCCGCCCTCGGCATGCCGCCGATCAATTTCCGTTCCATGGAATTGCAGCTCTCGGCGCACGGCGACGGCGACTACTTCAATACGCACACGGACAACGGCCTGCCGGACATCGCGCACCGCACGGTCACCTACGTCTATTACTTCCACCGCGAACCAAAGCGGTTCACCGGCGGGCATCTCAGGCTCTACAAGACCGTCATTCACGAAGGCACGCATTCCTTCGGCGAGTTGGTGGCGGATATCGATCCGCCCGGCAACGGCCTCATGGTGTTCCCAAGCTATATCCAGCACGAGGTCGCGCCCATCCAATGTTCGTCTTCGGCCCTCGAGGACCAACGGCTGACGTTGAACGGCTGGCTCGTCGCTTGATTTAGAAAGTGCCGCGCAGGCTGATCACGAACATGCGGTCCCACTCGGTCACATAGTTTTCCGTGCGTGAGACCGTGCCCGCAATGACGTCGTTGGCGTAAACCACGCGGCGCTGGAATTCCCGGGTCCGCTGCGGCATCAGGCCGTAACCTTCCACGCGCAAGGTCAGGCTGCCCGTGAGGGTCTTCTCGGCGAAGGCGTCCAGGCGCGGGCCCGCGCTCGACCATCTGTAGACGCGGATGTCGCTGAACAGGCGCTCGCCCCCGAACGCGCGGTAGTTGACGCCGTAATTGAAGCCCCACGCCGTCACGTCATGGCGGAAACCCGCTTGCAGCTCATGATCCCAGACATCGTCCGCCGCCTGGGTTTCGCCGACGCGGTGTCTGCCGCCGAGGAAGGCATCTGTGCCTTCCGCGCGTTGGCGCAAATATCGCGTGTCGATGGTGACGTCGGGCAGGCCGATCGCGGCCATGCGGACACTGGCCTTGACTTCGGCGCCGTAGTGCTTGGCCTTGCCGATATTGCCCTGGGCCGACACGCGCGTGCCGTCCGGTTCCACGCGGAACAGGAAATAGCCGATATGGTCTTCGATCCGGTTATAGAAGGCGCGCGCTTCGATCAGGCCCTGATCGTTCGGCAGGCGGCGTTGATAGCCGGCCTCGAATTCCCACTGGCGCTCCGGCCGGATGCTCGGGTTGCCCTCGTCGATCTCGTTGTCCACCAGGTCGAACTGGGGCACGAACAGGTCGAAGTCGAGCTGGCCGACCTTGCGGTCGATCTTGAAGCGCAGCTGATCGGACTTCGTCAGGTCATAGCGCAGATCCGCGCGCGGCTTCGGATAGACGTAATGGTGTTTCGCGCTGCCGGGGAAATTGTTGGAGATGCGCGACATCTCCACGATGATCGAGCTGTTCAACGACAGTCCGGGCGTAATCTGCCAGGTATGGTTCGCGAACGCTTCGCCGCGGATTTCCTGCACACGGGCGTTCCCCGTGGGAATGGCGATCTCCTCGACCTTGAAATCGCCGTTGCGGTCGAAGAACGGCCGCAGCTGTTGACGCAGGACGTTGCGCGCGACTTCGCCGCCAAGCTCGAGGGTCTGGCCGGCGGCCAGCGGGAAGGCGATGGTCGGGCGAACGATGGATTCGATATTCGTCGGAACGCGGATGTTGCGGTTCAGCTCGGTGACGGCGTTTCCGTTGATGAAGTTGCGGTATTCGTCGTTGGGATCGCGTTCGTAGGAGTGGATGAAAAGAAGGTTGAAGCGGGCCGCGCCGAACAGAATCTGGTAGTCGCCGCCGATTTCCCACTGGTTCTGCCAGCCTTGATGGCCGCGCTTGATCTCGGTCGCGTTCAGAACCGGCGCGCCGGACGTGTTGTAGCGCGTAATGGCGATGTCGCTGTCGCTGTCGGCCTCGCGCGGCTCCATCGACCCGTTCAGGCGCAGAACGTCGCCGTTCTCGAAGTTGTAGGTGAGGTCGGCCGTCAGTGTGTACTGGTTCTGGATATATCTGGCGCGGTCGCCGCGCAGTTCGCGGATCACGCCGTTGGGGTAGAAATAGCGTTCGGTCTTGGTCAGCTCGCGCCAATAAGGATAGCCGCGGTTCCAGGCGTCGCGGCGCACGCTCACGATGTAATCCAGCGATCCGATGCTGTCGCTGTAGGAAATCAGCCCGTCGCCGTCATAGACGTCGTCGTCGTTGAAGCGGAACGCCGCCTGCCACGAGCCGGAGCCCGTGCTGGCGCCCTCTTCCAGGACGACATTTATCATGAGGCCTTCGCTCTGGACGTTGGCGTCGGCGGTGTTGCCGCGGATCAATTCGATGCGAAGGACGTTCGCGCTCTGGATGCGCTTCAGCGCGGCGAGAATCTGGTTCTTGCCGGCGAAGCGCTTGCCGTTGAGCAGGATCTGATCGCCCGCCGAGCCGAAACCGCGCTGCTGATTGTTGTTGGTGTTGAGTGCGTCGAGGATGGATGTCGTGCCGGGCACGCGGCGCACCATGTCCTCGGCGGTCACCGTGTCGTAGCGCTCGAAATAGGCGCGATCGTAGACCTGTGTCGAGCCCGCGGCATCCTGGGCGCGCACGTCGGCGCCCCGGAAACCGGCGGCCAAGAAAAAAGCGGCCAGGCTGAGAGCCACGCGGCCGCACATAACGCTTCGCAAGATCGACACCCTCCGCCGGAATTGACGGCAGTCAACGACGGCGCACTCCGGCGCGCAAGCTAAAAACGGTGTATGAATGTAACGAACGTAACGGGGGATTTCGGTCCGAAACCGGGTCAGGCCGGATACACCAGCCGCACCGGATGGGGATCCAGCGCGATGCGCAAGGGCAGGGTCGCGACGATGTCGCCGTCCGCCTGCACCGGCTGGTCGGCGCTGCCGCGCACGATCACTTCGCGGCCCGCGACAAGCTGTACGTCGTGCGCCGCGGTGATTTTTCCAAAAGCCAGGGCGAGCGCATAGCGTATGACGCTGAGCCAGCCGCGGCCGTTCATGAGCACGACATGGAACTTGTCCTCGCCCAGCGAGGCGTGCGGCGCGGCGATGAAGGGCCCGCCGTAACGCCGGCCTTTGCAGGCCACCATCGAAACCGGCCGGTAGGCGACGCCGTCGATGGTCACTTCATGGGCCTGGAAGCCGTACTGCGCGGCCTGGCGCATCGATTCCCAAACATAGGCGAGGGGGCCCAGCAGCTTTTTCAGCTTCAGCGAAACGCGGCTGACGACCACGGCGTCGAACCCGACGCCGGCCATCATCGTGAAGCGCCGGCCGTTGGCGCGGCCCACATGCACGGCGCGGATCGGGCCGTGCGAGAGCGCCGCGGCGATTTTCTCCGGCGTGCGCACCAGGCCGATCTCCTCGGCGAGCACGTTCGCGGTGCCCAGCGGAATAATGCCGAGCGCGACGTCCTTGCCCTCGAGGCCGTTGATGACCTCATTCACCGTCCCGTCGCCGCCGCAAGCGGCCACGACATCGTAGGACGCGGGCGAGACATTGCGCGCCAGCGTTTCGGCATGGCCGGGGCCGGCGGTTTCAATCACATCGACCACGCACGCGGCGGCCCTGATCCGCGCGACGATGCGGTCGAAGCGCGGGCGGCGGGCGCCGCCGGCGGCGGGATTGAAAATGACGAGGATCCGCCGCCCGCTCATGGCTATTCGAAGTAATGCGAGAAGGCGGTGTTGAACTCGAGGCGCTCGTTTTCGACACAGGCGTCGGTGTCGCCTTCGCAATTGTGGAAAGCCTTGCGCTGGGCGAGGGACAGGTCGTCGAGGCCGAAGCCCAGGCGTTCCAGGGCGGCCGGCGCCAGCATCACGATATCGAGGGGCTTGGGGGCCGGATTGTCGCTGTCGCCCGCGCAGGCGAAGTTCACGCAGCGCACGTCGTAGGTCGTCAGATGACGGGCCTTTTCATCGCTGATGAAACGCAGCGTGAATTCGGGCTGATGATCGCCGAAGGTCACGACTCCGGCGCGGCGTCCGCGTGCCTTCAGCGCGTCCATGAAGTCGCCGTAGGCCTTGTCGGCGGCGTCGAAGCGCTGGATGTAGTCGCCCAGCGGGTCCTGCGTCGCATGCGGGCCGTGCTGGCTGATGGTCAGCATGAAGGCGACCACGGGTTTGTCCGAACCTTCCAGCTTCTTCAGCATCGCTTTGTAGAAAGCCTCGTCGGGGATCTTCCAATCCCATCCGGTGGCGATGCCCAGCGATTGGGCGTCGTAGAACTCATCGACCCCGATCGAGGCATAGAACGGCGCGGCATTGATGAAGAATCCGGGCACCGGATAGAAAACGACGGTGCGGTAACCCAGTTTCTTCAGCTCGGTGAAGATCGAGCGGTGCACGCGCCCTTCAAGCTGATGGAACACATAAAGGCCGTCGCCGCCGAATTCCTGCGGGCGCATCTGCGTGGTGAGCGAGAACTCCGTGCGCCATGTGCCGCCGCCGTAGGTGTGGACCTTCAGGGGACCGCGCTGCGCGGCGGGGCCGGCGAACATGTGCTTGGGTTTATGGCCGGGCTGCAGGACTTCGGGCAGGAAGGTCGATTCCTGGAGCAGGAAGAAAATATCGGGACGCTCCGCCGGGGCGGTCAGGCCGCGCGGCGCGGCCGGCGGCGGCGCGGCCTCGGCGTTGGCGATGAGATGCAGCTGCGGGCTCGGCGCCTGCGTCGATTTCACGAAGGTCTTGATGGTCGGCAGGGTCAAGGCGGGGTCCCAGATCGCGATCTGGGGCTCCGTGCGCATGGCATAGACGCAGAAACCCGACACCAGCACGAGCGCGGCGATGCCGCCTTTTTCAAACGGCGTGAAAGCGCCGCGGCCGGCCAGCAGCGTCCTTGCATAAAAAAAGACCGCCGCCAGGGTGAGAACCACGCCGGACGCCACGCGCCAGTCGTTGTAGGCCAGCATCAGGACGTTGCCGCGCAGGAAGAAGTGGTCGTAAGCGACCAGCGGGATATTGGTCACGAAGGCCTTGCCGACGCTCACCGTCAGAAGAACGGCCGCCGGCAGCAGCGAGAGGGTCGCAAGGATCAGCGGGTGTTTGCCGCGCGCGGCGCCCAACGCGAAGAACGGCAGAATCAGCAGCGCGACATAGGGATCGTCGTAGGCAACGCTATAGATGCCGGCCGCGGCGACGAAGATGAGCGCGAGCGCCAGCCGGACATCGATGCGGGAAGCCGAGCCGGGCGCCCGTTCACTCATGAATATTTCCAGACGAACGCGGGCGGAACGTTCAGCACTTCAAGCGCCGCGAGTTCGCTCTTGGCGAAAAGGCCGGCCAGGGGATCGTGCGGGAAATAGGTGTAGGTGACGAGTTCGGCGATCATGCCGGCCTTGTAGGCCCGCGCGATGCCGTCGCGCAGGAATTCAAATTCTGAATTATTCACGCTCGGAATGCTGCTCACGACCACGGTCGGCGTGGACAGGTGCGCGAGGGCCGGCAGCGCGCAGGTGTCCAGGATCGTGCGCTCGGGGAAAATCTTCTTCAGATGTTCGTAGCGCGTCTTCTCGCGCTCGACGCTGACGGTCGATTCCGGCAGCAGCTTGGTCACCGAGCCGAAGCCCGCGCCGAGTTCGAGGATCGGCAGGTTCGGGTCGCTGATGGCGTTGCGCATGCGCCGCGCCAGGAACTGCGAAGATTCGCAGACCGCGCCGATGCTGCTCGTCCATGACGCAAAATTTCTGATCCGTGTCGCGATCTTCGTGAGTTCGCGATCCAGCCCCGACAACGCACCTAAGTTCTGCATAAAACTCCCACTACTCCCCGTCAGCCCCGGCCTATAGGTCATATTTCTGTAATCGGAATTCAAGGCGGGATTAGG
>JAYSFT010000122.1:0-9423 GCA_041913245.1 Rhodospirillaceae bacterium
TCTTCAAGATGCTTAAGAACGCCGAATCCAAGCGCCGCCAGGCGCCTCCGGGCGTAAAAATCAGCAAAATCGCCTTCGGGCGCGACTATCGCTACCCAATTACCAATGGCTTTAACGACGATGTAGGTTAATTTCCTGCCGTCGTCCGTCCAGCCCATCCCGAGAGATTTCATGTCCGAGACCGAAGCCCCCGCCGTCGTAAACAATTTCCTGCGCGACATTGTCAGCGCGGACCTCGCCGCGGGCAAACACAAGGAAATCGTCACCCGTTTTCCGCCGGAGCCGAACGGCTATCTGCACCTCGGCCACGCCAAGGCGATCTGCATCAACTTCGGCCTTGTCGAGGAATTCGGCGGGCGCTGCCACTTGCGTTACGACGACACCAATCCGGCCAAGGAAGAGCAAGAGTACATCGACGCCATCGAGGCGGACGTGCGTTGGCTTGGCTTCGATTGGGGGACGCACCTCTATCACGCTTCCGATTACTTCGAGCAGCTCTACAAGTGGGCCGAGACCCTGATCGAAAAGGGCCTCGCTTACGTCGACGATCAGACGCCCGACGAGATGCGCCTCAACCGCGGCACGCTGACGGAAGGCGGGAAACCGAGCCCGTTCCGCGACAGGTCCGTTACCGAGAACCTCGATCTGTTCCGCCGGATGCGCGCGGGCGAGTTCCCGAACGGGGCGCGCACGCTGCGCGCCAAGATCGACATGGCCTCCGGCAACATCAATCTGCGCGACCCGGTGCTCTACCGCATCATTCACACGCCCCACCCACGGACCGGCACGACGTGGTGCATCTTCCCGATGTACGACTATGCCCATGGCCAGTCGGACGCGCTGGAACATGTCACCCATTCGCTCTGCACGCTGGAATACGACGACCATCGTCCGCTCTACGACTGGCTGCTTGAACAGCTGCCGGTGCCGGCGCGTCCGCGTCAGTACGAGTTCGCGCGCCTCAACATGACCTACACCATCCTTTCCAAGCGTTATCTGACGCTGTTCGTGAAGGAAGGCCATGTCGACGGTTGGGACGATCCGCGCATGCCCACCATTGCCGGCATGCGCCGCCGCGGCATTCCGCCCGAGGCGATCCGCGACTTCGTGAAGCGCGCCGGAGTCGCGCGCGCCAACAGCGTGGTCGACATCGCCATGTTCGACGCCGCGGTGCGCGAATATCTCAACAAGGCCGCCTCGCGCTACATGGCGGTGCTGAAGCCGTTGAAGGTCGTGATCGAGAACTATCCGGAAGGCCGGTCGGAAGACCTCGAAGCGGTGAACAATCCGGAAGACCCCGGCGCGGGCTCCCGCAAGGTGCCGTTCGGCCGCGAGCTCTATATCGAGCAGGACGACTTCATGGAGAACCCGCCGAAGAAGTTCTTCCGCTTGTCGCCGGGCATGGAAGTGCGTCTGCGCTATGCGTATTTCGTCACCTGCCGCGAAGCCGTCAAAGACGCGGCCGGCAATATCGTCGAGCTGCGCTGCACCTACGATCCCGCCACCAGGGGCGGCAACGCGCCCGACGGCCGCAAGGTCAAGGCCACCATGCACTGGGTCTCGGCCCGCCATGCCGTGAATGCGGAAGTTCGCATCTACAACACGCTCTTCAGCCGCCCCGATCCGGGCGCCGACGGCGACGTGGTGAAGGATCTCAATCCCAATTCACTGGAAGTGATCCGGGACGCGAAGCTCGAACCCGCCGTCGCGGCGCGCACTGAAAAGACCACCGTGCAGTTCGAGCGCCTGGGGTACTTCGTGCGCGATTCGAAAGCGAAGGACCTGGTGTTCAACCGCACCGTCGGCTTGCGCGACACCTATGCAAAAGCGCAATAAGCCTAGAATGCGCTGCAAAACCGGCCGCTAGGGAATTTAAGCGATTCCAAAGGCTTGCGTGATTCCGCGGTGCTTCAAGCATGCCTCCCATGCCCCGGAAACAGGTGGATTTTAGTCTGTCCGCGCTAACATACCCTCGCACGTAGAAACGTGCTGAAGGTGAGTCTCCGATGACGGCTAGAGTCGGTTTTGCACACCACCGGGAAACGGTCCCGTCGCCTCTTATGATTGCCGCCAGCTGCGCGGTATATGTCGGCGGAGCGATCGGCGTGGGACTTTTTGACCAAGGATTCCTATTGCTGGCCTGGTTGATGACGGTCTTTCTGGGCGTGGCGGTCTATCTCACGCTTGACGCTCATGGACGCCTCATCAACGCCTACACCGTGTTCTTCACAAGCGTGATCGCATTGAGCGTTGCGGGCTACTTCTTGACATAAAACGCCTTGAAGCCGGCCACCGCGGCCGCGATATCGGCGCCCGTGATGTCGCCGTGCGTCACCAGTCTTAAATGCGGCGACATCAGCGTCAGGACGCCGCGCTGCTTGAGGAAGGCGGCGAGCGGCGCGCAGTCGCCTTCCGGCACGGCGACGAACACCATGTTGGTGTTCTGGGATGTGATCTTCAGCGCCGGAATTTCACGCAGCCCTTCGGCGAGTTGGGCCGCGTTCTCGTGATCGGTGTGCAGCCGGGCGAGGTGGTTGTCCAGCGCATACAGGCAGGCCGCCGCCAGCACGCCCGCCTGACGCATGCCGCCTCCGAGCGTCTTACGCCAGCGCGTCGCACGCTTGATCAGGTCCTTCGATCCCACCAGGACGGAGCCCACGGGCGCGCCCATGCCCTTCGAGAAACACATGGAGACGGTATCGAACCCCGCGCACAGGTCGGCGAGGGAGGCGTTGGACGCCGCCATCACATTCCAGATGCGTGCGCCATCGAGGTGCGTGCCGAGCCCCTTGGACTTCGCGAAACACGTCGCCTCGGTCATGTAGCTTGCGGGCAGCACCTTGCCGCCGATGGTGTTTTCCAGCGCGAGGAGGCGTGTTTTGGCGAAATGCGCATCGTCGGGCTTGATCGCCGCGGCGACGAGATCCAGGGGAATCGTGCCGTCGGCGGCGTTCGCGAGGGGCTGCGGCTGGATGCTGCCGAGCACCGCGGCGCCGCCGCCTTCGTACTTATAGGTATGGGCGTTCTGGCCGACGATATATTCGTCGCCGCGTTCGCAGTGGGCCATGAGCCCGGCGAGATTGCTCTGCGTCCCGGTCGGCAGGAACAAGCCGGCCTCTTTTCCGGCCCGTTCGGCCAGCACGGCCTGAAGGCGGTTCACGGTTGGATCGTCGCCGAAAACGTCGTCGCCGACAGCGGCCTCCATCATGGCTTTCCGCATGCCGGGCGTGGGCTGCGTGACGGTATCGCTGCGCAGGTCGATCATGTATGAAAGTCCCCTGGAGATCGAAAGAGCCTAGGAGAGAAGGATGCCGTCCGTCTACATCGCCATGAGCGAAACCATGCAGGAATGGGGCAGCGATGCGGGCATCAGCAAGCACCTCTATCGGGTCGGTTTTACCGATGACTCGCCCGAAGACGGCGTCAAGGCGCTGAACGAAACCGGCTACGGCGGCCAGAAGGATTGGACGCTGATTGGCGCGCGCGAAACGGACAGCATCGACGAATCCGCCCTCATGGCCCGTCTCGGCGAACGCATGAAGGTGATCGATCCGCTCTACTATCCGAAGATCAAGGGCGCGAAGGACATCGTGCGCGTCGAACAGCGCAAGGTCGAGGCCAACATCGTCATCAAGCGCACGATGGAGGGCCGCGATTCCAAGGTCCCGAAGATCAAGCCCAAGGACATGGCGGCCTTTATCCTCGACGTCGCCCTCGGGGATTCGTCGCTCACGTAACTAGGGTATGAATACTTTCACCGCGCGCGGCATCACTTTGAACCGCGCCGGCGTGTGGGTCGTGATCTCGCCATCCGTGTTGATCGAACGCGGCTTGCGCGTGCGGATTTCGACTTCCCCGCATTTCAAGGTCCGCACCTGCTTCCAAACCCCGTGTTTTCCCTTGCGGAAGGCGGGATAGATCAGGAGCAGGCTCCAGGGATGATCGAACTCCAGGCTGTAAAGATTAAGGACGCCGTCATCGATGCGGGCATCTTCCTCCACCGTCATGCCGGCGCCGTAGTGGCGCCCGTTGCCCACCGCGATCTGCAACGTGCGGACCCGGTGGATCGCCTCGCCGCAGACGATCTCGGCGGAGAAGGGGCGTGCCCGGACCAGCGCCCGGAAAAGCGCGACGGCGTAGCCGAGCCGGCCCCAGCGCCGCTTCACATCGGACGTCAGGTTGCGCGTCAGGCGTACGCTGAGGCCGAAACTCGCGACATTGAAGAATGGCCTGCCGTTCACATCGCCGAGGTCGATATGATGCGTCCTGCCCGCGACAATGGTCTGTACGGCGCCTGCGAGATCCATCGGGATGTCGAGCGTACGGGCAAGATCGTTTCCGGTGCCGAGGGGCAGTATTCCGAGCGTCAAGCCGGTATCGATCAGCGCGCGCGCCGCGCCGTTGAATGTCCCGTCGCCGCCGCCGAGGGCGACGAAATCCATGTCCGCATGACGGCGGATCAGCGCGTCGAGCTCGGCGGGACCGTTGGACTGTGCGCGGACCACGTCGACGCCGGCCCGCAGCAAAAGGGTTTCGGCCGCGCGCGCCGCGGTCTGTCCCTGGCGGCTGTTCTCATTGACGATTAGAAGCGCGCGCCGGGGCATGGAAAAACATGTGAGATGGGGTGCCTGTAGGAAGCAGGCGGCTGTCCGTCAATCAAGCGGAATTGCACGGCCTACCCCTCGAAAAGGGCCATTTCCCTCTCGCGTCCGTTACAAATATCCTTTGGCCCTCCTCCGTTACAGAAGCGACCCCATCCCATGCCCCATCTCTTCGATCCGTACGCCGTGCGCGGCGTCACCCTGCGCAACCGTATCGTCGTCTCGCCCATGTGCGAATACAGCTCCGAGAACGGCTTCGCCAACGACTGGCACTTTGTCCATCTCGGCAGCCGCGCCGTCGGCGGCGCGGGGCTCGTTCTGACGGAAGCCGCCGCAGTCACGCCCAACGGACGCATCTCGCCGCAGGACCTCGGCGTGTGGAGCGAGAAGCACTTCGAGCCCCTGGCGCGCCTCACGCATTTCATGGCGGGACAGGGTGCGGTTCCCGGGATCCAACTCGCGCATGCGGGCCGCAAAGCCTCGACCTATCGCGCGTTTCCGGGCGAGCCGGCCGGCGAGGTGAAGCCCGAAAGCGGTGGCTGGCAGGTCGTCGCGCCGTCGGCGATCCCGTTTTCGAAGACCTATCCGCAGCCGAAGGAATTGACGCTCGCCGACATCGCCGATCTGCGCGCGGCCTTCGTGACCGCCGCCGTGCGCTCCCATGAAGCGGGCTTCCGTGTGATCGAACTTCACGCGGCGCACGGTTATCTCTTCCACGAGTTCCTGTCGCCGCTCTCCAATCGGCGCGCCGACCGATACGGCGGCGCTTTCGAGAATCGCATCCGGATGCTCACCGAAACCGCCGCCGAGGTGCGTGGAAGACTCCCCGACGCCGCGGCGCTGTTTGTGCGTTTGTCGGCGACCGACTGGGTGCCGGACGGATGGGACGCGGATCAGACCGTCGAACTGGCCCGCAAGCTGAAGGCGCTGGGTGTCGATCTCATCGATGTCTCGACCGCGGGCAATGTCGAGAAGGCCGAGATCCCCGTCGGTCCGGGTTATCAAACGCCCTTCGCCGAAAAGGTGCGCCGCGAAGCCGGTATCGCCGCGTCGGCGGTGGGGTTCATCACCGATCCCGCGCAGGCCGATCATATCGTGCGCACGGGGCAGGCGGACCTCGTCATGCTGGCGCGCGAGCTTCTGCGCGATCCCTATTGGCCGCTGCATGCCGCCGAAGCTTTGGGGCACGCCACCGCATGGCCGGCGCAATACCTGCGCGCCGCGCCGAAAGGTTCGACGGCGCGCACCGCGATCGACAGCGCGAGATTGAACTAGCTTAGGCGGGTTGGGCGGCTTTCAGGTCGCCCACTTGCTTCTGAAGCTGCGTCAGCAGCCCCGGAAAGCCGCCCTGTTGGGCGATGAGCGTGGTGTATTCCTGGCGATAGGTGATCGCCATGCTGACGCCGGCGACGATCACGTCCACAATTCTCCAGCCCTCCGGACGCTTGCGCAGGCGCCAGTCCACCGCGAAGCTTTCGCCCGCATTGCCGACGATGGTGGACTTCACGATGGCGCCGTCGTCGCCGTCCGGCGTGCTCGCGCCGACCTTCAAGGTCTGGCCGTTGTACTCCGAGAAGCGGCGCGACCAGGTGTAGACGATCACGTCCTCGAACAGCGGCGAGAACGAGGTGAGTTCCTCGGGCTTCACCGTGCGCGCATAACGGCCCAGCACGAAGCGGCCGATGGCCGCCAGATCGAAGTAAGTCGTGAACAGCGCGCGAAAGCGCGTTTGTTTCTCGGCCCCGGCGATTTTCGCCGACAGGATATCGACGATGCCCTTCTGCGCGAATTCGGACACGAAGGCGCCCGGCTCGCCGGCGGCCTGCGCGAAGCCGCGGCGCGGCGCGAGAACGAGGGCGGACGCGAGGGTGGAAAAAAGGGCCATCAGATGGCGGCGGGAAATCATGGCGGCTCCGTTGTGGTCTAACGCTCAGACGTAAGGGGCGTCTGCGGCATTTCCGAGGCGGCTTGCGCGGCCAACGCCGGGGTCTGGAAAGTGCCTGAAAATTCGTCGAAATCTTCCATCGGCGGTGGTGCGCCGTTGCGGACTTCACTCGCCCGGATCTGCCGGTAGGCCGACCGCAGCGAGGCGTAATAGTCGATGGAAGACGCCTTCAGTTCGTCGGTCGCGTACATGGTCTCGTTCTTGAGGTTCACGTATGTCGCGCCCAGAACGGCCCACTGGATCCAGGTTTCCGCGCCGTTGCCGCGGCTGTACCAGGCCAGCGGGTCGACGAAAAAGGCGTCGACGCCGAAACCGGTGCCGTCACGTATGGTCGAAGGGCCGAACAGCGGCACGTAAATGAAAGGGCCGTCGCCGATGCCCCACACCGCGAGGGTCTGGCCGAAGTCCTCGGAGTGATAGGGCAGGCCGATTTCTTCGCCCACGTCGAACAGGCCGAGCACGCCGATGAAGGTGTTCACGAAGAAGCGCGAGACGGTGATGCCGGCGCGGTTCGGCTGACCCTGCAGCACATCGTGTATGAGCGTAATCGGCGAGCGCAGATTGCGCAGGAAGTTGCCGGCGCTCTGACGGCCGCCTTCCGGAACGATAAACTGGTATGTTTTCACCACCGGACGCACCAGCGTCTTATCCAGGACTTGATCGGTCCGGAACATGGCGCGGTTGAACGGCTCCAAGGGGTCGTTTGCCTCCTCGTAGGCGGCCACGGCCTCGGGGTTCGTCGCGGACGGACGCGTCGCGCACGCGCTGGCCGTAAGGCCCGCAAGAAGAACGATGGAAATGCGCAAAAGAGAGGAAAGGGACATGCAATAGGGTCTATTTTCTATCGTATTTATATCGACTTAGCCCCCACCGGCGTGAAAGACGGGTATCATACCGATTTCAAGAAGGATATATGTATTTCGACATGGCGGGCCGCCGGATTTTGAGGCGCCGCCCTCCTTCGGGTGGGATCTCCTTTCACCCGATTTTCCAAGCCTTTTTAGGATTCACCGCCCGTGGCCGCCCTCCTCGATCTCAGCGTCACCGAACGTACAGCGGCGCCGCCCGACATCCGCGTGTCGTTCGAGTTCTTTCCGCCCAAGACCGAGAAGATGCACGAGCAGCTTTGGCAGGCGATCGAACGTTTAGCCCCGCTTAAACCGAAGTTCGTCTCGGTGACCTACGGGGCCGGCGGCTCGACCCGTGAACGCACCCACGACACCGTGGTGCGCATTCAAAAGGAAAAAAACCTCGCCGCCGCGGCGCATCTGACCTGCGTGGGCGCGACGCGCGCGGAGATCGACGACGTCGCGCGCACCTATTGGGAGGCCGGCATCCGTCACATCGTCGCCTTGCGCGGGGATCCGCCGGAAGGCGAGACCCGCTACACGCCGCATCCGGGCGGCTATGCCTTCGCGGCCGATCTGGTGGCGGGCCTCAGGCGCGTGGCCGATTTCGAGATCAGCGTGGCCGCATATCCGGAAGTTCATCCCGAGGCGCAAAGCGCCGATGCCGATCTCGACAATCTCAAACGCAAGCTCGACGCCGGCGCGACGCGCGCGATCACGAACTTCTTTTTCGACCCGGCGGTTTTTTGCCGCTTTCGCGATCGTGCCGCGAAAGCCGGCATTGAAGCCGAGATCATTCCGGGCCTTATCCCGGTCACGAACTACGCCCAGACCCACAAGATGTCCGCCCGCTGCGGCGCCAGCGTGCCCGCGTGGCTGCGGGATGTTTTTTCCGGCCTGGATGAGGATGCCGAAACCCGGCGCCTCGTCTCCGCGACGGTTGTCGCCGAACAGGTGCGCTCGCTGGTGCGCGAAGGCGTAAGGGATTTCCACTTCTATACCCTCAACCGCGCCGAGCTGACCTACACGATCTGCCATATCCTGGGTGTGAGGCCGTAACGCCATCGTCACCCCACACTCCATCCGCTGGATCCTGGGGACAAGCCCCAGGATGACCAGATAAAGCAAACAAGATGTCCGACCCTTTCGAACTCTCCGACGATCCGCCGTTTGAACCGCCGGCGCCCAAGCCCGCGGCGCCGCAATCGCCTGCCGCGCCCCCGGTATGGGTCGAGAAGCTGAACCCCGAACAGCGCCAGGCCGTTGAAACCACCGAAGGGCCGGTGCTTGTGCTCTCGGGCGCCGGCACCGGCAAGACGCGGGTGTTGACCACGCGGGTGGGCTGGATCCTCCTGCAGCGCAAGGCCCGGCCGTGGCAGGTGCTGGCGGTGACCTTCACCAACCGCGCCGCGCGCGAGATGCGCGAGCGCGTGATGCAACTCATCGGGCCGTCCGCCGAAGCGGTCTGGCTCGGCACCTTCCACGCCTTGAGCGTGCGCATCCTGCGCCGCAACGCCGAACTGGTGGGGCTGAAGTCCAATTTCACGATCCTTGATTCCGACGATCAGATCCGCCTCCTGAAACAGATCATGGAAGCCGAGAGCATCGATTCCAAAAAATGGCCCGCGCAGGGCCTCATGGGCGTGATCCAGCGCTGGAAGGACCGGGGGCTGACGCCCGACAAGGTCGGCGGGGAAGGCGGCTCGGACTATGCCAACGGCCGCGCCGTCGCGATGTACAAGGCCTATCAGGAGCGCCTGAAGACCTTGAACGCCGCCGACTTCGGCGACCTTCTTCTGCACTGTCTCACGCTGTTTCAAACGCGCGCCGATATCCTCGCGGAGTATCAGGAGCAGTTCCATTACGTGCTGGTGGACGAGTATCAGGACACCAATGTCGCACAGTACCTTTGGCTGCGGCTCCTGACGCAAAAGCACCGTAACCTCTGCTGCGTCGGCGATGACGACCAGTCGATCTATTCCTGGCGCGGCGCGGAAGTCGGCAACATCCTGCGCTTCGAGAAAGACTT
>JAYSFT010000123.1:0-9258 GCA_041913245.1 Rhodospirillaceae bacterium
CCTTCAACGCCACCGACTTTCTGAAGGAAATGAACCGCGATGACCGCCAGACGGCGGAAGAGAAAGCCGCGGGTCCGCTGCCGATGACGGTGCGCGCCAACTTCTATCGCATGTGGTTCGCCAAGGACGACGACTTCCGCAATACGACCCTCGTTTACGAGCGCACCAAGGCGGGCGTGCAGACGATCGATTTCAAGGGCTCCGTGAACGGCACGGTTCCGGTTTCGCTGGTCCTGGCGTCGGACAACGGCGCGCGAACCTTCAAGGCCGAAAGCGCCGACGGCGGCGCCGTGGTGCGCGCGCTCGGCCTGTTCAAGGATATCGTCGGCGGCAGGCTCGAGGTGACCGGCAGCGTGGCCCCGGACGGGGCCGTCACCGGCATGGCGGGCATCAGCGACTTCCAGCTCGTGCAGGCCCCGGTGCTCGCGCGCCTGCTCTCGGTCGCGGCGCTGACCGGGATCCTGGACGAACTGCGCGGCGACGGGATTTCCTTCAGCACGTTGCGCCTGCCGTTCTCCTACGCCAACGCGCTGCTTTCGATTCAAGACGGCGAGATGTTCGGAAGCTCGCTTGGCCTGACCGCCAAGGGCACCTACAGCTTCGCGAATTCGGCGATGGATATGGAAGGCACGTTGATCCCGGCCTATTCCATCAATTCCGCGCTGAACGCGATCCCGCTGCTCGGCGATCTTCTGACCGGCGGCGACAAGGGCGGCGGGATTTTCGCCGCGACCTATACCTATCGCGGCCCCATCGCCACGGCGGAGCCGTCCGTGAATCCGCTCGCGGCGCTGGCGCCGGGTTTCCTGCGCCACATCTTCGATATCTTCCGCGCGAACCAGCGCGAGCAGACGGCCAAGGTGCCCGCGCCGCGCCCCGACGATACGCCCGCCAAATAGCCTCAGCCGAGCTTGACGATGGCGTGACGCTTCTTGCCCGCGCTCAGCTTGATGACGCCGTTCACGGCGGTCTCGGCCGTGATGCTGAGGTTCTCGTCGTCGAGCTTCTGGTCGTTGAGCTTCGCGCCGCCGCCGCGGATCAGACGGCGCGCTTCGCCGTTGCTCTCCGCGAGGCCGGCTTTCTGGAACAGGCTCCACGCCGGGAGGCCCGCGCCGAAATCGGCCGCGCTCATGTCGATCGTCGGCAGGTCGCCGCCGATGCCGCCCTGCTCGAAGGTCTTGCGCGCGGTTTCCGCGGCGTCGTTCGCCGCCGCGTCGCCGTGCAGGAGGCGCGTGGCTTCGAGCGCGAGCACCTTCTTCGCTTCGTTGATCTCGCTGCCGGGCAGCTTTTCCAGGCGCGCGATCTCATCCAGCGGAAGGTCGGTGAACAGCTTCAGGAAACGGCCGACGTCGGCGTCGTCCGCGTTCCGCCAGTATTGATAATAGTCGTAGGGGCTGAAGCGGTCGGCGTTCAGCCACACCGCGCCGGCGGCGGTCTTGCCCATCTTGGCGCCCGAGGAGGTCGTGATCAGCGGGCAGGTGAAGCCGAACAGTTCGGCTTCGGCCACGCGCCGGCCGAGTTCCACGCCCTGCACGATATTTCCCCACTGGTCGGATCCGCCGAGCTGCAGCGTGATCTTGTGGCGCTTGTAGAGTTCGAGGAAGTCGTAGCCCTGCAGGATCATGTAGTTGAATTCGAGGAAGGTCAGCGGCTGTTCGCGCTCAAGGCGGAGTTTCACGCTGTCCATCGTCAGCATGCGGTTGATCGTGAAGTGGCGGCCGATATCGCGCAGGAACGGAATGTAATGCAGCCCGTCGAGCCACTCGGCGTTGTTCAGCATCACGGCGTCCGTCGGACCGGCGCCGAACGTCAGGAACCGGTCGAAGCAGCGGCGGATGCCCGCGATGTTCTGGGCGATCATCGCATCGTCGAGCAGCTTGCGGGATTCGTCGCGGCCCGAAGGGTCGCCGATCTTGGTCGTGCCGCCGCCCATCAGCGGCATGGGGCGGTGACCCGTCTTCTGGATCCAGCGCAGCATCATGATCTGCACGAGGCTGCCCACATGCAGGCTGTCGGCCGTCGCGTCGAAGCCGATATAGGCCGAGATCGGGCCGGCGGCGGCTTTGGCATCCAGGCCCTCGAGGTCGGTGCACTGGTGCAGGAAGCCGCGCGAGGTCAGCGTCTCGATCAATTCGGATTTGTAGGCAGCCATGGAGCGCTCGAATCTACGGGTGATGATTACTCAGGGCCGGGGTGTTATCATAAAGCGCACGGCCAGACAAATCGCGCCCGGTGTCGAAATGCCCTTATTTGCTGCTCAAAACCGTCTTTTCCGCGTCATCGGATTGATGAGCGGGACCTCCATGGACGGGGTGGACGCCGCCCTCGTGGAAACCGACGGGGAGAGCCGGCTGACCTTGGGGCCCGATCATTCCACGCCCTTCGACCCCGCGTTCCGGACCAGGCTGCGGACTTTCGTCGCCTCCGTGCCGGAGCGCGGCGCGTCGCGCGAGATCGAGAACGCTCTGACGGATTTGCATGTCGAAGCGGTGAACGGCCTCCTGGCGAAGGCCAAGCTCAAACACGACGAGATCGACCTCCTCGGTTTCCACGGCCAGACCATCTGGCACCGCCCGCAGCTGCGCGAGACCTGGCAGATGGGCGATGCGCAGCGTCTCGCCGACGCGACCGGCATTACGGTCGTCTCCGATTTCCGCACCGCCGATGTGAAGGCCGGCGGGCAGGGCGCCCCCCTGGTGCCGATTTTCCATGCCGCCCTCGCCCGCGATGTCGAGAAGCCCGTCGCCATCCTCAACATCGGCGGCGTCGGGAACATCACCTGGATCGGCGCGGACACGTTGCTCGCGTTCGATACGGGCCCCGGCAACGGCCTGCTCGACGACTGGGTCTCCAAGCGCGCCGGGCTGCCCATGGACGAGGACGGGCGCATCGGCGCCGCCGGCCGTGTGCATGAGGACATCTTGCGGAAAATGCTCGTGAAGGATTTTTTCGCCAGGCGTCCGCCGAAGTCCCTGGACCGTTATGACTTCTCGCTCGATCTCGTCTCGGCGCTCTCAACCGAGGACGGCGCCGCCACGCTCACCGCGTTCACGGCCGCCTGCGTCGCCGAAGGGCTGAAACATTGCCCGGCGCGGCCCACACGGCTGCTCGTCACCGGCGGCGGCCGGCGCAATCCGACGATGATGGCGCTTTTCACCAAATACACCGGGATTGCGGCCGAAAGCGTGGATGCGGAAGGCTGGCGGGGCGATGCGGTGGAAGCGCAGGCGTTCGCCTATCTCGCGGTGCGCGGCGTCCGCGGATTGCCGATGACGTTTCCGGGAACGACCAGTGTTGCGCGGCCGATGACCGGCGGCGTCGTGACGCCGCCGGCGCGCCGAAAGGCCGCTACGGCCTAGCCCTGCGCCGACTTCTTCTTGTTGCTGGGAGCGGCGCCCGCGCCCATGCGCATATCCAGGTACGCGTTCACCGAGGTGGTGAGCTGATCCATGTGATCCTTGAAGAAGTGGTTCGCGCTCTTCACCAGCTGATAGTCGATGGTGATGTTCTTCTGGAGTTTCAATTTGTTCGCGAGCTTCTCGACCGAAGGCTCGGGCACCACGTCGTCGTCGGTTCCCTGCAGGATCAGCCCCGACGACGGGCACGGCGCGAGGAACGAGAAGTCGTACATGTTCGCGGGCGGCGCGATGGAGATGAAGCCTTCGATCTCCGGACGGCGCATGAGAAGCTGCATGCCGATCCAAGCGCCGAACGAAAAGCCGGCGACCCAGCAGGCCGAGGCGTTGGGATTGACGGACTGCAACCAGTCGAGCGCTGCCGCCGCATCGGAAAGTTCGCCCTGGCCATTGTCGAAATCGCCCTGCGAGCGGCCGACGCCGCGGAAGTTGAAGCGGACGACCGAGAAGCCCTTTTTCACGAACACGTAATACAGGTTGTACACGACCTTGTTGTTCATCGTGCCGCCGTGCTGCGGATGCGGATGAAGAATGACGGCGATCGGAGCGCGGGGGATGTCGCTATGGTGGTAGCGGCCTTCCAGACGCCCCTCGGGGCCGGCAAAAATCACTTCGGGCATATGTGGTCCTTCAAGGCGGGGTCGCGGAGAACGGCTGCACCGTTCAACCGACCCGGTAGGCGGCGATTATTTAGGGTAACGCCGATCCTGGTGCAAACGGCAAATCTTGGGCGACATTATATAACCAGGTGCGGGCCGAATGCCTCCAAATTCTGCTTTTAGTGCGAATTTGTAACGTTATATCAATGGGTTGTTATCGACCTAAGAACGCTTCTGGAACGGGGTCCTTGGTGCTAAAAGCCCCCATGGCCGACGCCCTTCAGTCCTACCTGGATTACAACGCCACCGCGCCGCTTCTGCCGCAGGTCGAAGCCGCCGTGCGCGAAAGCTTGAGCGCGTTCGGGAATCCGTCGTCGGTCCACGGCATCGGCCGGCGCGCCCGCGCGCTCGTGGAAGACGCGCGCGAACAGCTCGCCGCGCAGACCGGCGCGTCCGCCGCCGAGATCGTCTTCACCTCCGGCGGCACGGAGGCCAACGTCCTGGCGCTCAAGGGCGGGACCTGCGCCGCGACGATCGTCGCGGGCATCGAACACGCTTCGGTGCTGGCCTCGGCGCCCGGCGCGATCGTCATCGCGGCGGATGCGCAAGGGATCGTCGATCTCAACGCCCTCGAAGATGCGCTGAAATCCGCGCCGCGGCCGGCGCTGGTCGCCGTGATGCTCGCCAACAACGAAACGGGCGTTCTACAACCGCTCGATCACGTCGTCGCGCTCGCGAAGACCTACGGCGCTTTTGTTCACTGCGACGCCGTGCAGGCGTTCGGCAAGGCGCCGGTCGATTTCTCGTCGGGCGTGGACAGCATGAGCCTGTCGGCGCACAAGATCGGCGGCCTGAAAGGCGTCGGCGCGCTGATCTTCCGGGGCGATCTCAAGGCCCAGATCACCGGCGGCGGCCAGGAACGGCGCCGCCGCGCCGGCACCGAGAACGTCACCGGGATCGTCGGTTTCGGCGCCGCGGCCCGCGAAGTCCCGCGGTTGCTGGCCGACATGCCGCGGATCCGCGCGCTGCGGGACATTCTTGAAAGTAAGGTCCGCGCGGCTGCGCCGCACGCCAGGATTTACGGCGAAAGCGTGCCCCGCCTCGCGAATACGAGCTGTTTCTCCCTTGCGGATGTCTCCAGCGAAACACAAGTCATGCGCCTGGATCTGACCGGCGTCTCTATCAGTGCGGGATCGGCCTGCTCGTCCGGCAAGATCGCCCCGTCGCATGTCCTGCTCGCGATGGGCGTGCCCCCCGCCGAAGCCAAAACCGCCATCCGTGTGAGCCTCGGATGGACGACGCGCGAAGCGGACGTTGCCCGTTTTATCGAGGCCTGGCAGCCCTTGGCTCTCAATGCTGCCGCATAGGTGAACGTGTGATGACGAAGATCGTGTTTGTTGAAAAGGACGGCGTGCGCAAGGAGATCGCGGCGGACTCCAAGACCACGCTGCTGCACATCGCCCAGGCCAACGACATCGAGATGGAGGGCGCGTGCGAGGGCTCCATGGCCTGTTCGACCTGCCATGTGATCATCGCCGACGAGTGGTATGCCAAGCTGCCCGCGCCGAGCGAAGCGGAAGCGGACATGCTCGACCTGACCTATGGCGTCAGCCGCACCTCGCGCCTGGCCTGCCAGATCGTCGTGACCGAGGCTCTGGACGGGCTCACGGTGCGTTTGCCGCAGTCCACGCGGAACATGATGGAATGAGCGCGAAGTCGCGCATCGTCGTGGCGATGTCGGGCGGGGTGGACAGCTCCGTCACGGCCGCGCTGTTGCATGCGCAGGGCCATGACGTCGTCGGCCTGACGATGCAACTCTACGATCACGGCGCCGCCACGGCCAAGAGCAAGACCTGCTGCGCCGGCCAGGACATCTATGACGCCCGCCGTGTCGCCGACCGTATCGGGATTCCTCACTACGTCGTGGACTACGAGGCCAACTTCAAGGCGGACGTGATGGACAGGTTCGCCGATTCCTATATCCGCGGCGAAACGCCGGTGCCTTGCGTGCTGTGCAATCAGACCGTCAAGTTCCGCGATCTTCTGAAGGCCGCCAAGGACCTCGGCGCCGATGCGCTCGCCACGGGTCACTACGTCCAGCGCATCGCGGGCGCGCAGGGCGCCGAACTTCACCGCGCGGTCGATCCGGACCGCGATCAGAGCTACTTCCTGTTCGCCACCACGCAGGCGCAGCTCGACTTCGTGCGCTTTCCCTTGGGCGGTCTCACCAAGCCCGAAGCCCGCGCGCTCGGGGTCCAGTTCGGCCTGCATGTCGCCGAGAAGCCCGACAGCCAGGACATCTGTTTCGTGCCGAACGGCCGCTATGCCGACGTCATCCAGAGACTGCGGCCCGATGCGGTGAACCCGGGCGATATCGTCCACGTCGACGGCCGCGTGCTCGGCCGCCATACCGGCGTCATCAACTTCACGGTCGGCCAACGGCGCGGGATCGGCGTCGGCGGCGAAGCCGAACCGCTCTATGTCGTGCACGTCGATCCGGACAGCGCGCGCGTGATCGTCGGTCCGAAGGAAACGCTGCTGCGCGACGCGTTCGAGATCCACGGCGTGAATTGGCTGGGCGCGGGCGCGGGGCCGTCCGAAGACGGCACGCCGCTGCATGTGAAGCTGCGCAATACGCAGCCGCCCATGGCGGCGACGGTGTTCGGCGAAACGGGTGGGAAGGCGCGGGTGGTTCTGGCGGAAGCCGAGGCGGCCGTCACGCCGGGCCAGGCTTGCGTGTTCTATGACGGCGAACGCGTGTTCGGCGGGGGATGGATCGCGCGCGATGTCGGTATCGCGCATCTGCCCCACAACTTGCGTCGTGGGGCGGCCGCGCCGGCTGTCTAAGCGCCGATCACTTTTTCGACTTCGTCGAGGATCTCGCCCGATTTCACAAGCTTCTGCATCGCGTTGTGATCCGGGAACAGCGGACGGTCGATGTCGAGGTGCTTCACATACTTGCGAATGACTTCGCGGGCCTTGTTCGTGCCCTTGCCCGGCGTGAATTCGCGGAAGTCGAGCGCCTGCGCGGCGCCCATGAACTCGATGCCGAGCACGCCGTAGGCGTTCTCGAGGATCTGGCCGTTCTTGAGGGCCGTGTTCATGCCCATGGAGACGAAGTCTTCCTGGTCGGCCGCCGCCGGGATCGACTGCACCGAGGCCGGAGCCGACAGGATGCGCTGTTCGACGATCAGGTGATCGGCGGTGTACTGGCTCAGCATCAGGCCCGAGAAGAAGCCCGGCTGGTGCGCGAGGAAGTCCGGCAGGCCCTGCGAAAGGGCCGGGTTCGTGAGGCGGTTCAGGCGGCGTTCGGAAAGCACCGAGACCATCGTGATCGCCGCGCCGGCCATATCCATCGGCAGCGACACCGGCGAGCCCTGGAAGTTGGCGCCGGTCAGGGTCAGTTTTTCTTCCGGTACGAAGATCGGGTTGTCGGCAACGCCGTTCAGTTCGATTTCGACCTGCGAGCGCGCGTAGGCCACGGCGTCGCGCGCGGCGCCGATGACCTGCGGGGTCGAACGCATGGAGTAGGCGTCCTGCACCTTGGTCTTCATCTTGCCGGTCATGAGGTCGGAGCCGGCGATGACGCGCGAGATGTGCGCGGCCGAGGCGATGGCGCCCTTGAAGCCGCGCAGTTCGTGCAGTTTCGGGCCGTAGGGACGCATGTTGCCCAGCAGGGCTTCGATGCTCATGGCGGCGGCGATTTCCGCCTGCTTCAGCCAGCGTTCCATGTCGTAGATGTGCAGGGCCGACATGCCGGTCAGCACGTTCGAGCCGTTGATGGCGGCCAGGCCGTCGCGCGCCTGCAGGCCGGGAACGGGAATGCCCGCGCGCTTCAAGGCTTCGGCGCCGGGCAGGCGTTCGCCCTGATAGAAGGCTTCGCCTTCGCCCATCATCAGGAGGGTGAGCTGGGCCATCGGCGCCAAGTCGCCGCACGCGCCGACCGAGCCCTTCTGGCAGACGACCGGGGTGACGCCCTTATTGAGCATCTCCACGAAGGTCATGGTGATTTCCGGACGGCAGCCCGAGTTGCCGTGGGCGTGCACGTTGACGCGGCCCGCCATGGCGGCGCGCACATGCTCGGCCGGGATCGGTTCACCGATGCCGGCGGCGTGGTTGTAGATGAGGTACTTCTGGAAATCCTTGACCTGTTCGTCGGTGAGCTTCGTCTCGGAGAATTCGCCGATGCCGGTGTTGATGCCGTACATTGTTTCCTTGGCGGCGAGCTTTTCCTCAAGCATCGCGCGGCAGACCTTGATCCGCTCCAGGGCGGCCGGCGCCAGCTGAACAGGCTCGTTGAAACGAGCGATGGCAACGAGCTTTTCGATGGTCAGCGACGAGCCGTCGAGAACGATAGTCATAAGGGTCCCCTTGGAATGAGCGGTAGTGTGCGCCGCATTATGTCTAGACAATATGGGATGTGTCTATAGCCGGGTTCGACAAAGCCGTCCAGCCGGGGCCGGTTTCCGCTGGCCGGCCGGCGCCTGGAGAATATGGTCACTAGATCAATGTCTTAGGAGTTTTCGCGGGTTCGTCGTCGACGTTTGACAATTCGGGACCGCCCACTTAAAACCCACCCCCTGCACAAGAACAGTTGGGCGGAGTAGCTCAGCTGGTTAGAGCGATGGAATCATAATCCACAGGTCGGGGGTTCGAGTCCCTCCTCCGCTACCACTGTTTGATGCAGAACGTTGAAATGGCAGCACTAATGCACCCGCGATGAAGTGTGGTAGCAAGGTGCTGTCGCACACGCCTGATACACACAGGGGTGTGACATGCCGCTTCAGACGCATGTTTTCAGACGAGGTTCAGCGTACTACCACCGAATCCAAATCCCGGTCCGGCTACGTCAGCTGTTCAAACGGGTCGAATTAACAAAATCTCTCCGAACGACCATCGCCTACGTCGCAAGACGGAGAGGGGCGGCTCTCAGCTATGGCTTCATCGCTTTCTTCAAGGAGATCGCCCGAACCATGGATAAGTTGTCGCAGGGCGATGTCGAAGAACTTGCGCGGGCGTTTTCTTGACACCATTTGGCCCGCGCCTTCGTCACACGGTCGCTCATGGCCTGCTTAGTGACGGAGGCCCGTACGGAGCGGACGCCATATACGGGTGTTGGCTAAATCTTCCGCCTCTGCATGGCTCCTTTATTTGGTCTGCGGGAAAAGCTGGCGTTTCCCTTTGCCACCTAGAGCATCGAGCGCGAAATAAGAATCGAAAGGGGATTCCCAGGGAATCGGAAT
>JAYSFT010000124.1:0-9184 GCA_041913245.1 Rhodospirillaceae bacterium
ACATCATCTTCGGCTCGTGCTTCAACGAAAGCATGGAAGGCAAGATCCGCGTGTCGGTGGTCGCCACCGGCATTGAATCGGCCGCGGGCGTGCAGCCCCGTCCGATGTCGCAGCGTACCGAAACCCGCGCGGTCGGCCGCCGCATGCCCGAGATCCGCACCTCGGCGGCTCCGGCCCCGACGATGCGGGCTCCGGTTGCTCCGATGGCCGCCGCGCCCGCGGCTCCGGCTCCGGTCGCCGCCGCTCCGGCTCCTGTCGCTCCGGCTCCGGCTCCGACTCTCGCCGCTTCGCTGGCGCCGGTGCAGACCTCCTTCGCCGGCTTCGGCGGTCCGACCCTGGCTCCGGCCACCGGCGCCGTCGATCTGCAGGCCGAGGAACAGGCTCTGATGGAAATGGCCGCCGCCGTGCGGGCTGAACTCCAGGCCGCCGCCCCGGCCCCGGAAGCGATGCCCGAGCCGGTGATGGCTGCTCCGGTCGCGCCGGTTGCTGCGGCTCCGATCGCGGCGCAGGCCGCGGCCGTGGCTGAAGCGGTCGCCCGCGCTCCGGCCGCCGCCGCCCCGCGGATGAACATCGCTCCGCGCGATGTCTTCATCCCGAAGGCCGCCGTGGAACCGCGCATGGAGTTCCGCATGGACAGCGACCGCGCGGAAATCGTCGCCGGCGCCGCACCGGCCCCCGCGCCGGTGGAAGCCGCGCCCGCCCCGGCCCCGGCGCCCGCCGCCGCGAAACCGGCGGAAGGCCGCGTCAGCCTGTTCGGCCGCTATCGCAGCCTGACCGCGCGTCCGAAGGTCGAGGAAGTGAAGGCTCCGGAGCCGCAAGCCAAGGCGCCGGCCGGCCTTAACATCTCGGTCGGCCCGATGGACCGCCCGGTGTCGTCTCACGACGAGGATGAGCTGGAGATCCCGGCCTTCCTGCGCCGTCAGGCGAACTAAGACTTATATATAAAGCCTAGCCTACCAATGCTCAGGGCGTGATCAGCAAAAGTGGAAACCGGTTTTGCGGCCGATCACGCCCTGATTCAAAAGAAGTAAACAAATCTGATCGAACAAGGGTTCGATCAGATTTGTAGGGGGCCCGCATCTTGCGATGCGGGCCTTTCGCTTTTAAGAGTCCTGCATCTCAATATTTGGAGGGCGGACATGGCGACTTACGAAAATATCCTGGTCGAAACGCGCGGTGGGGTCGGTCTGATCACCCTGAACCGTCCCAAGGCGCTGAACGCCCTCAACTCGGATCTCATGCGCGAACTGGCCGCCGCCATCGACGGCTTCGAAGCCGACCGCAACGTGCTGTGCATGGTGCTGACGGGCAGCGAGAAGGCCTTCGCCGCCGGAGCCGACATCAAGGAAATGGCCGTGCGCGACTTCCCGGACACCTACACCACCGACTACATGTCGGGCCTGTGGGAACGCGCCTCGACCTGCCGTAAGCCGATCATCGCGGCGGTGGCCGGTTACGCCCTCGGCGGCGGATGCGAGCTGGCCATGCAGTGCGATTTCATCATCGCGGCGGACAACGCCAAATTCGGCCAGCCGGAAGTCAATCTCGGCACCATCCCGGGGATCGGCGGCAGTCAGCGCCTGACCCGCGCCGTGGGTAAATCCAAGGCGATGGACATGATCTTGACGGCCCGCAACATGGACGCCGCGGAAGCCGAACGCGCGGGCCTGGTCGCCCGGGTGGTGCCGCTGGCCAGCCTGATGGAAGAGACCATGAAGGCGGCGGAGAAAATCGCCAGCCTGTCGCTGCCCGCGATCCTGATGGCCAAGGAAGCCGTGAACCGCTCCTTCGAGGTGACCCTGGCCGAGGGGGTCCGGTTCGAGCGCCGCCTGTTCCACGCGACCTTCGGCGTGGCCGACCGGAAAGAGGGCATGACCGCCTTCGCGGAAAAGCGCAAACCCAACTTTATTCACAAGTAGGGGCTCCCTGCTCCTTTGTAAGCAGAATCAGCCGGTTTGGCCTTGCGGACCCCGCCGGCGGTGGTCGTGGTTGCGTGTGCATAGCAATATGGAAAGGCGGTCCGGGCCGAAAATTCCGGCCAAAATATTGTCTTTCCATCCTTTTTTTGCTTGTAAAACCGGAACAAACCGCTGAAATATCGGTTGTAGGTGAGGTCTCGGGGGTTTGCTACCGAACCATGGCGCTGGCCACGGGCGGAGATGTGCTTGTGGCGACGCTTAAGAACAATCGGTGATGTATGACCTTTGACTCGAGTGCCTCGGACGCCATCGGCGTCCCCTTGACGACATCTACTTCCTACGACGACCGCAAACCGGTCTTTCAAAAGACCCTCAAAACCTCCATCGGCTGCACCGGCATCGGTCTGCACACCGGTGTGCGCGTGGCGATGAAACTGCACCCGGCGCCGCCGAATACCGGCATCGTTTTCCGCCGTGTCGACCTGGTCGGCGGCGGCGCGACGATCAAGGCGAGCTGGGCCCAGGTGGTCGACAGCCGCATGTGCACCGTGCTCGCGGACGAAAACGGCATCAGCGTCGCGACCGTCGAACATCTGATGTCGGCCCTGTACGGCCTCGAGGTCGACAACGTGGTCGTGGAACTGAACGGACCGGAAGTGCCTGCCATGGACGGCAGCGCCGCGCCCTTCATTTTCCTCATGGAATGCGCGGGTATTGTCGAGCAGGACGTGCGCCGCCGGGCCTTGCGCATCCTGAAGCAACATTCCTACGTCAACGGCGACAAGATGGTCGCCCTTGGCCCCTGGCATGAGGGCCTGCGCGTCGATTTCCACATCGACTTCCGCGCTCCCGCCATTGGGCGCCAGAGCTGCTCTTTCGTGGTCGGCACGGACACCTTCAAGGAAGAACTGAGCCGCGCCCGCACCTTCGGCCTCCTCTCGGACGTCACGGCCCTGCGTGAAGCGGGCCTGGCGCGCGGCGGCAGCCTGTCCAACGCCATTGTCGTGGACGGCAACCGCATCCTGAACGAAGACGGCCTGCGCCATGACGACGAGTTCGTCCGCCACAAGGCGCTCGACGCCGTGGGCGACCTGTACCTGACCGGCTACCCCATCATCGGCCATTTCATCGGCCGCTGCTCCAGCCATGCCGATACGGCGCGCCTGATGCATCAGGTCTACGCCGACCCGACGTGCTGGGAGATGGTGGATATGTGGCACAGCCCCGCGGCCGAGACCGCCTCCTGGCTGAACAAGGCCGGGATTACCGCGCGCGGCGCGACCCCGGAACGCCGTTCCGCGGTGGTCGGCTAGGATTTAATCTTTTCAGGCACTTATAGCGAGGGCCGCGGCGTGACACGCCGCGGCCCTCTGCTTATACTGCGGCCCAATCCGCGGCCCTTCTGGACCGCTCTCTCCCTTGCGCGGAGCTCTATAAGTCTATGCTGAAGTTACAGCGCGTTATCGCCGCGTCCGTCCTGCTGATGGCCGGCGCCCTCCTGTCCGCCTGCGGCGACAAGGAACTCGCGTACCGTGAGCAGTCGGTTTACGAGATCTACAGCCAGGCGGTGGTGCACCTCGAGAACGGCCGCTACGAGCAGGCCGCGCTGTTCTTCGATGAAGTCGAGCGTCAGCATCCCTACTCGGTCTGGGCGACCAAAGCCAAGCTGATGTCCGCCTACAGCTACTATCACGACGGCAAGTACGACGAGTCCGTCACGCGCCTCGACCGCTTCATCCAGGTGCACCCGGGCAACCGCGACATCGCGTACGCCTATTACCTGAAGTCGCTGAACTATTACGAACAGATCGCCGACGTGCGCCGCGATCAGGAATACACCGTGAAAGCCCTGGACGCGCTGCAGGACGTGGTGACGCGTTTTCCCGCGACACCGTATGGCCGCGATGCGCGCCTGAAACTGGACCTCACCCGCGATCACCTGGCCGGCAAGGAGATGATGATCGGCCGGTTCTACGTGAACAACCGCCACTTCCTCGCGGCCATCAACCGCTTCAAGAACGTGGTGAACAACTACAGCACCACCTCGCATGTGCCCGAAGCGCTGTTCCGCCTGACGGAAGCCTTCACGGCGCTCGGCCTCAAGGAAGAAGCGCAGAAGAGCGCAGCCGTGCTCGGCTACAACTTCCCGCAGGATCAGTGGTACCGCGACGCCTACGCGCTCATGGGCGGCAACGCGACCGTGATCGTGCGCGATCAGCCCGCACCGCCGCCGGCACAGCAGTAAGGCTTCGCATCAGCGGGGGCACGGGGTGGAATGCTGACGCATCTGTCCATCCGCGACGTGGTGATTGTCGATAAGCTCGATATCGACTTCGCGCCGGGTCTTTGCGTGCTGACCGGCGAGACCGGCGCGGGCAAATCCATCGTTCTCGACTCGCTCAACCTCGCCCTCGGCGGGCGCGCGGACGGCGCGCTCATCCGTCCGGGCGCGGACAGGCTGAGCGTCTCGGCCTCCTTCGCCCTGCCCGGGAAACATCCCGCCCGCGCGGTGCTGGCGGACCAGGATATCGCGCTGGACGACGATGAACTGGTGCTGCGCCGCGTGGTGGGCGCCGACGGACGCAGCCGCGGTTTCGTCAACGACCAGCCCGTCAGCATCGGGCTCCTGCGCTCGCTGGGCGAACTGCTGGTCGAAGTGCACGGCCAATTCGAAACCCACGGCCTTCTCGATCCCGGCACGCATATCGACGCGCTGGACGCTTTCCGCACCTCGGCCAAAGGCGGAGGCGCCGCCAACGACGCCTGCGCCAAGGCGTGGCGCGCCTGGCGCGAAGCCCATGACGCGCTGAAGACCGCCCAGGACACGCTGGCCTCGGCACTCGCCGAAGAAGACCTGCTGCGTCATCATGTTTCCGAGCTGGATACCCTCGCTCCCAAGACGGGCGAGGAAGCCAAACTCGCCGACGCGCGCACCGCGCTGCGTCACGGCGAACAGATCATGAAGGCCCTGGCGGAAGCGAAGGCCGCCGTCACCGAAGGCAACGATGTGGAAGGCGCGCTGCGCACGGCCGTGAACAAGATCGCCAAGGCAGCGCCGCAATCCGGAGGGCGACTGGACAGCGTCATGCAGGCGCTGGAGCGCGCGGCCATCGAAGTCGGCGAAGCGGTGCATGAGCTGCATGTGGCTTTCGAGAGTCTGGACAGCGATCCGCATGCGCTGGAGAAAGCCGAGGAACGGCTGTTCGCGTTGAAAGCGGCGGCCCGCAAGCACAACACGCCCGTGGACGATCTCAAAGGCCTGCTGGAGCGCCTGAGGACGCGTCTTGCCGCCATCGACAACGGCGCGGAGCACGTCAAGAAACTGGCCGCCGCCGAGAAAGCGGCCCGCCTTGCCTATGAGCAGGCCGCGAAGGCCTTAAGCGACGCGCGCAAGGCCGCGGCGAAGTCGCTCGACAAACTGGTGGCGAAGGAACTCGCGCCGCTGAAGCTCGACAAAGCGAGCTTCCTGACCGTGGTCGCGGCGAAACCCGAAACGACGTGGACCGCGTCCGGCGTGGACCGTGTCGCGTTCGAGGTCGCCACCAATCCCGGCATGCCGCCGGGGCCCCTGGACAAGATCGCCTCGGGCGGTGAACTCGCGCGTTTCATGCTGGCGCTGAAAGTCGTGCTCGCGGGCTCGCAGGACCGCGCCGTGCTGATTTTCGACGAAGTCGACGCGGGCATCAGCGGCGCGACAGCAAATGCGGTGGGTGAACGCCTCGCCCGCCTGGCCAAAAGCGCGCAGGTGATGGTCGTCACCCATGCGCCGCAAGTGGCGGCGCGCGGCGACAATCACTGGCGCGTATCCAAGGTGAGCAAGGGCGGCCAGACCACGACCAAGGTCGAACGGCTCGACGGCGCCGCCCGGCGTGAAGAGATTGCACGCATGCTGGCGGGCGAAAAAGTCACCGATGAAGCGCGGGCCGCCGCGGAAAGCCTGATGAGCGGGCCGCTGTCGTGACGCCTCCGGCCCTGACCACCCGCGACATCGCCGTTGCCGACCTCACGGAAAAACAAGCCAAGGCGGAACTCCAGTCCCTCGCCAAAGTCATCGGCGAGCACGACGTCGCCTATTACACGCAGGACGCGCCGAACGTTTCCGACGCGGAATACGACGCGCTGCGTCAGCGCAACGAGGCGATCGAGAAAAGATTTCCCGACCTCGTGCGCGCCGACAGCCCGAGCAAGCGCGTCGGCGCGGCGGCCGGCAGCGGGTTCAAGAAGGTCAACCACGCGGTGCCGATGCTGTCGCTGGGAAACGCCTTCGCCGACGAGGATGTCACCGACTTCGTGGAGCGCATCCGCCGGTTCCTGGACCTCGCCGAGGACGAAAAGGTCGAGATGCTCGTCGAGCCGAAAATCGACGGCCTGTCCTTCTCCGCGCGTTATGAGCGCGGACGCCTGGCGGTGGCCGCGACACGCGGCGACGGCTCCATCGGCGAAGACATCACCGCGAATATCAGGACTATCAAGGAAATCCCGGATTTCATCATGGGCGACGTGCCCAAGGTGATCGAGATCCGCGGCGAGGTCTATATGACCAAGTCGGACTTCCAGGCCATGAACGAACGCCAAGCCGTCGCCGGAGGGAAGATCTTCGCCAACCCGCGCAATGCCGCCGCCGGATCGTTGCGCCAGCTCGATTCCAAGATCACGGCGCAGCGGCCGCTCAAAGCGTTCACCTACGCCTGGGGCGCCGTGGAAGGGGCGATGACATGGACGACCCAATGGGAGTTCGTGCAACGCCTGAAGGCGTGGGGCTTTCCGGTGAACCCGCGTGCGGTAGTGCGCGATTCCGTCGCGGCCATGTTGAAGGAATATCAAACACTCGGCGGCGACCGCGCCGGCCTCGCCTACGACATCGACGGCATCGTCTACAAGGTGAACCGGCTCGACTGGCAGAAACGCCTCGGCTTCGTGAGCCGCGCGCCGCGCTGGGCCATCGCGCATAAGTTCTCCGCCGAACAGGCCGAGACCCAGCTCGAGAATATCGAGATCCAAGTCGGCCGCACCGGCGCGCTGACGCCGGTCGCGCACCTGACGCCGGTGAACGTCGGCGGCGTGATGGTCTCGCGCGCGACCCTGCACAACGAAGATGAAATCGCCCGCAAGGATATCCGCATCGGCGACACGGTCGTCATCCAGCGCGCCGGCGACGTCATTCCTCAGGTGGTCGAGGTCAAGCTCGACAGGCGGCCCAAGACGAGCAAGGCCTTCGCCTTCCCGCGCAAATGCCCGGTCTGCGGCAGCCTTGCGGTGCGCGAGGAAGACGCGGCCGTCACGCGCTGCACC
Organism: Rhodospirillaceae bacterium; assembly: GCA_041913245.1. Lineage (GTDB taxonomy): Bacteria > Pseudomonadota > Alphaproteobacteria > Rhodospirillales > Rhodospirillaceae > SHVO01. The sequence goes on from JAYSFT010000124.1 coordinate 7,212, forward strand.
GGCGGCCTGGTTTGCCCCGCGCAGGCCGTGGAGCGGCTGCGCCACTTCGTCTCGCGCGAGGCTTTCGATATCGAGGGGCTGGGCGAGAAGAACATCGAAGCTTTCTTCGCCGACGAGATCGTCCGCAGCCCGGCGGACCTGTTCAAGCTCAAGCGGGACAGGCTCGCCGGCCGGGAAGGCTGGGGCGACAAGTCCATCGACAATCTGCTGGCGGCCGTCGAGCGCCGCCGGGTCATCAGCCTGGAGCGCTTCATTTTCGCGCTCGGGATACCACAAGTGGGCCAGGCCACGGCGCGCCTGCTGGCGCACCACTACGGTTCACTCGACGCCTGGGAACAGGCCATGATGGCGGCGAAGAATGAAGAGTCGGACGCGTTCCGCGAGCTGACGAGCATCGAGCAGATCGGTCCGTCGGTCGCCACGGACCTGATCGGTTTTTTCGCCGAGAAGCACAACCGCGACGTCCTCGCCGCCCTGCGCAAGGCCGGGGTGACGGCGGAAGACTTCGTGCGGCCCGATACGTCGCATTCGCCGATTGCCGGAAAGACGGTGGTCTTCACGGGAACCCTCGAGAAGATGGGCCGCAACGAGGCCAAGGCGCAGGCCCAGGCGCTGGGCGCCAAGGTCGCGGGGTCCGTCTCCAAGAAAACCGACTATGTCGTCGCCGGGCCCGGCGCCGGTTCGAAGCTCAAGGACGCCGCGGCGCTGGGAGTCAAAGTCCTCACGGAAGACGAGTACCTCGCGCTGATCGGGTGAGCGCGCCGTCTTAGAGATAGGCCTTCGTCAAGTCTTCGGAAACCGTCCAGAGCCGCTCGGCCATCGCGTCGTCGGTCATATGCGCTCCGGTGACAGACTCCCGGTTGTCCGCGAAATATTTGCCGGTGACGCCGCTCACCTCGGGATGCGCGGCGAGATAGCACATGGTCGACGCGCCGGTCGGGATGTCCTTCATCTGCCGCCTGGCGATGGTGTGCACGAGCATGCGCAGCGGCAGCGGGAGGTTGTGGAAGATGTTGGTGTAGACGCGCCCCGGATGGAGCGAGTTCACGGTCGTGCCCGCGGCCGCCAGGCGCCGCGCGAGGCCGCGCGTGAACAGATGGTTGGCGAGCTTGGTCTGGCCGTATTGCTTCATGAAGAAGTAGCTGCGTTCGGCCGAAAGATTGTCGAACTCGATGCCCGTCTTGGGCGCGCGTTTATGCGCATTGGAGCTGACGATCACGATGCGGCCGCCGGGCGTGACGCGCGGGACGAGCCTGTTCACCAGCACGAAGGTCGCGAGGTGATTCACCACGAAAGTCTTTTCGATGCCGCCGATGGTTTCGCGGCTCCATTTGCCGACCACACCGGCGTTGGCGACGAGGATATCGAGCGGCACGCCAAGGGCGCGGACTTCATCGGTGAATCTGACGACGTCCTCCAGCCGTTCCTGATTGCATCCGAAGGGCTGGATGAGATCCTTGCGCACGCCCGTCACTCCCGCTATCGCGGCGGCGGCCTTCTCGCGCGTTCGCCCCACGGCCAAAACCCGCGCGCCCCGCAGGGCGAGCACACGCATGGTTTCGAGCCCGATACCGGCGGTGACGCCGGTGACCAGAGCGGTCTTGCCGCCGAGGTCGATGCCGGCCGTCACCTGCTCGGCGGTCGCGAAGGCGTCAAACACGGCCGACCGGCGCGCCATGGACACCAAGGACCTTCTTCATTGTCGTCTCCGGAACGGCCGGAACGGCGTTCATGTGAGGGGTTTTCAGAGAACAGCAATAGGAATACGGCTGCTCTCTTGCAATTGCCACCCCTTACCCTGTACCTCCGCACGGTTTGTGACAGTTCGCGGGCGGAGGCTTATAATCGCCGCCGCGAAGGAGACATCGAGCTTTTGGGGAGATCCATGGAGTCCATTCCGTGGACACCGCGCTTCACATGGGAAGAGCGGTTCAAATACGACCTGATCCCGGCGCGCCTGTACCTGTGGCGGC
>JAYSFT010000125.1:0-9125 GCA_041913245.1 Rhodospirillaceae bacterium
ATCAGCGCGCCGCTGTGGTGGGCACCGTGAGCCTCGGCAAGGGCTCGGTGCAAACCGTGATCCGGCTTCCGAACCAAGGCGAAATCGTCCTGACGTGGTCCCGCGCCTATACGCCGCGCGGCGCCCTCCTCCATGGATTGGGCGTTCTCCCGGATGTCTGTCTCAGCGGCCAGGACACGACACTCTCCGATACGGTGGGGCGGATTTTCAATGGCGGCGGCCTGCCCGCTGCGCTCATGAACGGCTGGCGTTCGCCCCCAGAGGAGGTCCAAGGCCTGGAAGCATTGCGCGCCGCCTGCCCCCCCGAAGCTCACCCCGACCGGGCACTCGACCTGGATGTTGCGCGGCGCCTTGTGCAGGATCCGGCCTTATACGCCCAGGCCCGCCACGGCGGCGCCAGACAACTTGCTGAAAAACCACAATAAATTTGTGCTCGCAGGGTGTCCGGGGTTTCTTGACACCTCAGCGGAGCAGTGTATTGTGCGCCGCTCAATTGCACCCGCCTCGCGCAACCGCAGGCGTTTAGAGAAGCGACAAGGTAAATACCATGGCAAAGCCAGCCACGATCCAGATCAAGCTCGAGAGCACCGCCGGTACGGGCTACTACTACGTGACGAAAAAGAACCCGCGCACGAAGACCGAAAAGCTGGTGTTCAAGAAGTACGATCCCGTCGTGCGTAAGCATGTGGAATTCAAAGAAGGCAAAATCAAATAGTCGTCGCCTCATAGCGATGCGTGATGAAGCCCGCCTCACGGCGGGCTTTTGCTTTTGGGGCGGACGCTTGCGGAGAGGGCTTATTGGGCCGCGTGCGGCTCGAGGAAGCGCGAAACGGTCTGCAGGAAGCTCGCGACCGAGATCGGCTTGGCGATGTATCCATCGCAGCCGCCGTTGCGGATCTTCTGCTCGTCGCCCTTCATCGCGAACGCCGTGATGGCGACAACCGGGATCGAGCGAAGGTCGTCATCGGCCTTCAGCATCTTCGTGATTTCCAGGCCGGAGATCTCCGGCAACTGGATATCCATCAGAATGAGGTCCGGCCGGTTCCTGCGCGTGAGATCCACGACAACGCGCCCGTCCTTGGCCTGCAGCGTATTGTAGCCGTGCGCCTGCAGAAGGTCGTTGAACAGCTTCATGTTCAACTCGTTATCTTCAACGATCAGAATGGTCTTCGACATCGCGTGACGTTCTGGTCTCGACATTTCCTAGGAGCCGTATTGCCATGGGCGCGCGGGCAAATCCAGAGACCCACGCACAGTGGTTTCGACTAAAACCATTATAGGGCGTGGCCGCGGCGGCGCAAGGCGAATACGGCCTTTACCCGCACGCGCCGCAAGCGATCGAGAGAGCAGCCAAATCAGCGGAAAACGACGGTCTTATGGCCGTTCAGAAGGACGCGCCGCTCGGCGTGATACTTTACCGCGCGGGCAAGGACCACGTTCTCAAGATCGCGGCCAATGCCGATCATATCGCGTTCGGAGTGGGTGTGATCGACGCGCTCGACGGCCTGCTCGATAATCGGGCCCTCGTCCAGGCCGTCGGTCACATAATGCGCGGTGGCGCCGATGATCTTGACGCCGCGTTCATAGGCCTGCTGATAGGGCCGCGCGCCCATGAAACTCGGCAGGAACGAATGATGAATGTTGATGCAGCGGCCCGACAGGCGCCTGGCCGCCTCGGGCGAAAGCACCTGCATGTAACGGGCGAGCACGACGAGATCGATGTCGAGTTCGTCCACCATCGCCAGCCACGCCGCTTCCTGCTGCGGCTTGGTGTCCGGCGTGATGGGAAGATGTTTGTACGGAATACCGTGCCACTCTACCAGCGAGCGCATGTCGTCGTGATTTGAGAACACGCCGGCGATATCGATCGGCATCTGCCCCGTATGCCAGCGGTGCAGAAGGTCGTTGAGGCAATGACCGAACTTGGACACGGCAATCAGGACGCGCGGGCGTTGATCCGCAGGCGTGAAGCTCCATTCCATCTGGAACGTCTTCGCGACTTCGCCGAACTTCTCGGTGAGCGCTTCGGCCGTCGGACTTTGCGGCGAGCGCGTGAACACGGCGCGCATGAAAAAACGCCGCGTGTTCGGGTCGCCGTACTGGGACGACTCGTCCATGAAGCAATAATGATCGCGCAGAAATCCGGATACCGCGGCAACCAGCCCCGTCGTGTCGGGGCAGGTGATGTTCGCGATATATTTGCCCCCAGTCATCGGCACAGTTCCATTCTTGTTCGGCCGGTAGGGTATAGGCGAGTGACCCCTCCTCGCTCAAGCCAAAGAAAAGGCCGCCCCACAGTAGCGGGGCGGCCCAGGTAAGGATTTCGCTTAGGCCCCGGCGTGCGCCGGGCGCGGGAGCGCCTTGGCCGCGGCCGCCTCCAGACTCTTGGCCGCCTGCAGCACGGCGCGCTGCAATTTAGCGAAGGCACGGTTTTCGATCTGGCGGACGCGCTCGCGGCTAATGCCGTATTCTTCGCCGATTTCTTCGAGCGTACGCGGTTCATCGGTGAGGCGGCGCTCCTCGATGATGCGGCGTTCGCGCGGCGTCAGTTCGGACATCGCTTCCTTGAGCAGCTTATTGCCCAGCACACGGTCTTCCCGGTCGCCCAGGACCGTTTCCTGGTCGGGCTTGTCGTCGACCAGCAGGTCCTGACGCTCGGTATCGCCGTCTTCGGCCACGAACTGATTGAGCGAGCTGTCCGAGCGCGACAGGCGCCGGTTCATCTCGATCACGTCGTTCGTGGTCACGTCGAGACGCTTGGCAATGGTCTCAGCCGCCTCCTGCGGGATATCGCCTTCGTCGTACAGACCCAGGCGCGCCTTCAGCTTACGCAAGTTGAAGAACAGCTTCTTCTGCGCCGCGACCGTGCCGACCTTCACCAGCGACCACGAGTTCAACACGTACTCGTTGATCGCCGCCTTGATCCACCACATCGCGTAGGTGGCCAGGCGGAAACCGCGCTCCGGTTCGAACTTCTTCACCGCGCGCATCAGGCCGACGTTGCCTTCGGAAATCAGATCCGAGACCGGCAAGCCGTAGAAGCGATACCCCATCGCGATCTTGGCGACGAGGCGCAGGTGGCTCGTGACGAGTTTATGGGCGGCCTCGACGTCGTCGTGTTCGGCGAAACGGCGGGCCAGCATGTATTCTTCCTGCGCATCGAGGACAGGGAACTTCTTGATGTCGGCCATATACGCCGACAGTCCGCTTTCAGATGCGAGGACGGGAACGCGTGAATTCAACATCTCAACCTCCTACGGGCCGCGAGGCCCAACAACCCTCGCTTATGCGACGGGTAAAACGTCAACCGCTCGCCTGTCAGCAGGCGGAACGGAATCGCGCTGTCGGATGGAGATGAATGGGGCTCTGCATGGTCATATCCTCCTTGAGCAACATGACGCCTCTATGTTCGGCCCACCTCATGGTCTGGCCGTGTTGACGAAGGCCCTTCGAGGCGCCCCCGTACAACGTTTGAATATTAACCAACCTCATATCCCCGCGTAAAGAACAAACGGACGCGGGAGGCATGCATACTTGCATGGCTTGGCAATTTATCGCTTAACTTCCAATGCCTTAGTGCCACGCACCGGACGCGAGGATCACCGCGGGGCCGTACAAAAAAACGTGAGTTCCACCGCCCTTTCGCGCACCGGTCTTTCTCTCGCTTCCGACGGAGAGTTAACGCCCGCGGCGGGCCGGTGTTTCAGGGAAATCGGATGCCGGTTACGGCGGAAAACGCCACCGCAACCGAACGATCCGGGCCGCTATTTCGCGGCGACGACGGTGATTTCGACGAGATAGTCGGGCGCGGCGAGGTTGGCTTCGAGCGTCGTGCGGGCCGGCGTCGCGCCGCTGGCCACCCACGCTTCCCAGGCGGCGTTCATCTGCCCGAAGGTCTTGATGTCGGTCAGGTAGATCGTCGCGGTGAGGATCTTCTCCTTGGACGAGCCGGCGGCGGCCAGCAGCTTGTCGATTTGCGCGAGGACATTCTGGGTCTGACCGGTGACGTCCTTGGCCTGATTATTGACCTGGCCGGCGAGATAAACCGTATCGCCGTGCACGACGGCCTGGCTCATGCGCGGGCCGGCTTCGAAACGCTGAATTTGCGCCATCTGACTTTCTCCGTTCGTGGGGTTGCCGGAAGGGTGATACCCGGACCGCCCGCCGGAGTTCAAGCTGACTGGTACATATAGTTGCGGGTGAGCGGCACGGTTTCGAGCTTTTTGCTCATCTGGATGTGGAAATTCACATGGAAACCGTAATGGAAGGCGCCCTCGGCGGTGGACAGGAAAAACTCCCACATCCGGCAGAAGCGCTCGTCGTACAGTGTCTTGATCTCCTCGCGCCTGGCCATGAAGCGTTCGCGCCACGCCCGCAAGGTATGGGCATAGTGAAGCCGCAGGATTTCGATATCCGTGAGGATCAGACCGGAACGCTCGATATGCGGAATGACTTCCGACAGGGCCGGGGAATAACCGCCCGGGAAAATATACTTGTTGGTCCAGCTGTCGGTCGCGCCCGGTCCATCCGTGCGGCCGATGGTGTGGAGCAACGCAACGCCGTCCGGATCCAGCCGATCACGGACGACTTCAAAGAATCGCCGATAGTGCGGCAGGCCGACGTGTTCGAACATGCCCACCGATACGACGCGATCGAACGTTTCGGTGACGTGGCGATAGTCCTGTAACCGGAACGTCACGTTGTCGCCCACGTTCGCCGCTGCGGCGCGTTGGTTCGCGACCTCGATCTGCCGCTCGGAAAGGCTGATGCCCACCACCTTCACGCCGTAGGTCCGATGGAGGAACAGCGCGAGGCCGCCCCAGCCGCATCCGATATCGAGTACGGTCTGGCCCGGCTTCAGAAGCAGCTTGGCGCCGATATGCGTCATCTTCTGAATTTGCGCCCGCTCGAGCGTGTCTTCAGGCGTGCGGAAGTACGCCATCGAATATTGCATCTGGTCGTCGAGGAAGGTGCGATAAAGCGTCGTCGACAGATCATAGTGGTGTGCGACGTTTTGCTTGGAGCGGCCGACGGGGTTGTAAGTCCGCACCAGCGACATGCCGCGCTCGACGGACTTCATGGACCGCGCCAGCCAATGCCCGTGATAGCCGGAGAGGTTCGACATGACGAGCGCCAGCATCTCATAGATGTCGGCGTTCTCGACCACGAGCGTGCCGTCCATATACGCCTCGCCGGCGTACAGCGCCGGGTTTTGGAACAGCTTCGTGCCGAGATTTGGGTCCTTGAAACGCACGGTTACATGCGGCGGGCTCCCGTTCCCGCACACATGCGGCCGACCATCATGATCGATGATCGTCAACGTGCCGTTTTTCATCAAGGGATGGAGGAAGCGGGCAAATAACACAGGTCAAACCCCGTTCAGTTCACCGCAAGCCTAACTGTCGGACGGCGGCGCTGGCAATCAGTCAATCGGTGCGATGTCGCGGCCGATGGCCTCGGCGACGCGGATGCCGTCCACGGCGGCCGAGAGAATGCCGCCGGCATAACCGGCGCCTTCGCCCGCAGGATACAGTCCGCGCGTATTGACGCTGCAAAAATCCTCACCCCGCTTGATGCGGATCGGCGAGGACGTGCGCGTCTCGACGCCCGTCATGACGGCGTCGGGCCGCGCATAGCCTTTGATCTGACGGTCGAAGGCCGGAAGCGCTTCGCGGATCGCCGCGATGACATAATCGGGCAGACATTGGCTGAGATCGGTCAGGTGAACGCCCGGCTTGTAGGACGGGGTGACGTCACCGAAGGCGGTCGAAGGCTTGTTCGTCAGGAAATCGCCCACGAGCTGACCCGGCGCTTCATAGGTGCCGCCGCCCGCCGTGAAGGCCAAGGCCTCCCAATGACGCTGGAAATCGATGCCCGCGAGCGGGTGGCCGGGATAGTCGGCGGGCGTGATATCGACAACGATGCCGCTGTTGGCGTTGCGCTCGGCGCGCGAGTACTGGCTCATGCCGTTGGTCACGACGTGGCCGGGCTCGGAGGTCGCCGCGACGACCGTGCCGCCGGGGCACATGCAGAAACTGTAGACCGACCGGCCGTTGGAACAATGGTGGACGAGCTTATAGTCCGCGGCGCCGAGGATGGGATGGCCGGCGAATTTACCGAACCGGGCCTTGTCGATCATAGCCTGGGGATGTTCGAGGCGCACGCCGATGGAGAAGGGCTTGGCTTCGACATAAACACCCTTGTCGTAGAGCATCTTGAAGGTATCGCGTGCGCTATGACCGATGGCGAGAACCACATGATCGGTCCGGATCCGCTCACCGCTCTGCAGCGTGACGCCACGGACCTGCCGTGTTCCATCCGGCGCCGTTTCAATCTCGATGCTCTCGACTTTGCTCTGGAAGCGGATCTCGGCGCCCCGTTCGATCATCGTCGCGCGCATGTTCTCGACCATCGAGACCAGGCGGAAGGTTCCGATGTGCGGCTTGCTGACGTAGAGAATTTCGTCCGGCGCGCCGGCCTTCACGAACTCCGTGAGCACTTTGCGCCCACGATGTCCGGGATCTTTGATCTGACTGTGCAGCTTGCCGTCGGAAAAGGTGCCCGCGCCGCCTTCGCCGAACTGCACGTTGGACTCGGGATTGAGAATGCCTTTGCGCCACAACGCGAAGGTATCCACCGTGCGCTCGCGCACGATCTTGCCGCGCTCGAGCACGATGGGCCTAAATCCCATTTCCGCGAGGATGAAAGCGGCGAACAGGCCGCAAGGGCCGGTGCCGATGACCACGGGCCGGTTTTCCAGGTTGGCGGGGGCCTTGGCGACCAGTTTGTAGCTTGTGTCGGGCGACGGCGAGATGCCCTTCTCGTTCGCCGCGCGGCGTAATACGGCCGCTTCGTTCTTCACCTCGACATCGACCGTATAGATGAGGCTGATCGCACCGGCTTTGCGGGCGTCGTAGCCGCGGCGGAAAACCGTGAGGGCAATGAGTTCCGGCGCCGACACGCGCAGCCGCTTCAGCGCCGCCGCCTTGAGGGCGCTTTCGGGATGATCGAGCGGCAGCTTGATTTCCGTCAGCCGCAACATGGTCTATTGCACGAGTTCGCGTGTCTTCAGGAACGTGATGTCCGGATTGTCGTCCATCGTGCGGCCCAGGTGCCAGGCGTTGCGCGCCAGGAAGACGGGCGCGTTGTCGTGATCGTCCGCGACGGCGATACGATTTGAATCCAGGAACTTCTTCAGCTTCGCCGGATCGTCCGCCTTCAGCCAGCGCGCGGTGAAAAGCTCGGTCTGCTCGAATTTCACCGGCACTTCGTATTCGGTGCGGATGCGGTCCGCGAGCACGTCGAATTGCAGCGACCCGACAACCCCGACAATCCAGTCCGTCCCGAAGCGCGGCCGGAAGACGCTGGCGGCGCCCTCCTCGGCGAGCTGCTCCAGGGCGCGGCCCAGATGTTTGGCCTTCAAGGGATCCTCCGGCCGCACGGTCTGCAGCAGCTCCGGCGCGAACACGGGAATGCCCGTGAAATGAAGCTCCTCGCCTTCCGTCAGGGCGTCGCCGATCCGCAGATTTCCGTAGTTCGGCACACCGATGATGTCACCCGGCCACGCCTCTTCCGCTGTCGCGCGATCCTGGGCCATGAAAAGCAGCGGATTGGAGATGTTGAGCGTCTTGCCCGAACGTACGTGGAAAAGTTTCGATCCCCGTTTGAAGTGCCCCGATGAAAGGCGCACGAACGCGATACGATCGCGGTGCTTCGGGTCCATGTTGGCCTGGATCTTGAACACGAAGCCCGAAACGCCCTTCTCGGTCGGCAGCACCGGCCGCTCGGCCGCCGCCTGCGGCCGCGGTGACGGCGCCATTTCCGAGAGGCCCTGAAGAAGCTCGCGCACGCCGAAATTATTGACCGCGCTTCCGAAGAACACGGGCGTCATGTGGCCTTCGAGATAGGCCTGGCGGTCAAACGGTTTGCACAGGCCTCGCACCATCGCGACGTCCTCGCGCAGCTTCGCCGCGGCGGCCGGCGGCAGCAGCTCGTCGATCTTTGGATCGTCGAGGCCGTTGCATTCGACGCCGGCGTCGGCTTTCTCGCCTTTGGTGCGCGCCATCAGGATGAGGCGGTCGTGCAGGAGGTCGTAGCAGCCGAGGAAGTCGCGGCCCATGCCGATGGGCCAGCTGGCCGGCGACACGTCCAGCGCCAGGCGGCTTTCGATTTCCTCCAGGAGCGCGAACGGCTCCTGCCCTTCGCGGTCAAGCTTATTGACGAACGTGACGATGGGCATGTCGCGCAAACGGCACACTTCGAACAGCTTCAGCGTCTGGGCTTCGATGCCCTTGGCCACGTCGAGCACCATCACCGCCGAATCGACCGCGGTCAGCGTACGATAAGTGTCTTCGCTGAAGTCTTCGTGGCCGGGTGTGTCGAGAAGATTGAAGGCATGGCCGTCGAATTCGTAGCTCATGACGGCGGATGTCACGGAGATCCCGCGCTCCTGTTCCACCTTCATCCAGTCCGAGCGTGCGCGGCGGCGTTCGCCTTTTGCCTTCACGGCGCCGGCGAGCTGGATGGCGCCGCCGAACAGCAGCAGCTTTTCGGTCAGGGTCGTCTTCCCGGCGTCGGGGTGCGCGATGATCGCGAACGTGCGGCGGCGCGCGACTTCTTGAGCTAACTGTGCCGACATGACCTAACCTTCGTACGCATCCAACTGAAGTTCGACCAGCAACCCGTCAAGAGCCGGTCCCGGACGGATCTGGCAGCATAGGCGGGAATTCCCGGTGCGGTAATCGGACATGTCGAGAAGGTCGATCTCCTCGCCGCGCGCCCTGCCCGCCCGTTCGATCCAGGCCGGGTCCACATGGACGTGGCATGTGGCGCAGGCCATCGCTCCGCCGCACTCGGCGCGGATGGGCAGACCGGCGGTCCTGATGCTTTCCATGACACTGGCGCCCGGGCGGACCGGCACCTCGTGGGTGGATCCATCGGGCAGCGCGACAACGACTTTCATTCCGGCCTCTTAAATCCGAGGCCGGCAACGCGCCGTCCTTACGAAACGCCCAGCTTGGCCTGGATGTTTGAGCTCGAGGTGGTGTGCTCGAATCTCAGCTTTTGATTCGGCCTTGCATAATGGAAACAGCCATGGGCCATCAAGGCCGATTCGTGGAATCCCG
>JAYSFT010000126.1:0-9123 GCA_041913245.1 Rhodospirillaceae bacterium
CTGCTCGACGAACCCTCCAACCATCTCGATCTCGAAAGCCTGATCTGGCTGGAGGACTTTCTGAAGCGCTTCGACGGCGCGCTGCTCATGACCTCGCACGACCGCGAGTTCATGAACCGCATCGTCAATAAAATCGTCGAGATCGACGGCGGCGAACTCACCGGCTATTCCGGCAACTACGATTTCTACGAGCAGCAGCGCGCGCTCAGCGAAAAGCAGCGCCAGGCGCAGTTCGACCGCCAGCAGGCGATGCTGGCCAAGGAAATCGCTTTCATCGAGCGCTTCAAGGCGCGCGCCTCGCACGCCGCCCAGGTGCAAAGCCGCGTGAAGAAGCTGGACAAGATCGAGCGTGTCGAGCCGCCCAAGCGCCGCCAGACCGTCCAGTTCGAATTCCGCGCCCCGCCGCGCTCCGGCGACGACGTGGTCACGTTCGAGAACGTCCATAAGGCCTACGGCCGCCATGTCATTTACGAAGGCCTCGACCTGCATTTGGGGCGCAAGGAGCGCTGGTGCGTGCTCGGCGCCAACGGCGCGGGCAAGTCCACCCTCCTGAAACTGGTCGCCGGCGCGCTCGACCCCGGCCTCGGAACCGCGCCGGACAAAGGCAGCGTGAAACTCGGCGTCAGCGTCAAGATGGGCTACTTCGCCCAGCACTCCATGGATCTCTTGGACGGCGACGAGACCGTGTTCGAATCCCTCGACTCTTCCTTCCCGCAAGCCGGGCAGGGCACCCTGCGCACGCTCGCCGGCTGCTTCGGCTTCTCCGGCGACGATGTCGAAAAGCCCTGCCGCGTGCTCTCGGGCGGCGAGAAAGCCCGGTTGGTCATGGCGAAAATGCTGTTCGATCCGCCGAACTTCCTCGTGCTCGACGAACCCACCAACCACCTCGACATGGCGACGAAGGAAATGCTGGTCGCCGCGCTGGCGGAATTCGAAGGCACGATGCTGTTCGTTTCCCACGACCGCCACTTCCTCGCCCAGCTCTCCAACCGCGTCCTCGAACTCACCCCCGAAGGCCCCCACCAGTACGGCGGCGGCTACACCGAATATGTGGCCCGCACCGGCCACGAAGCCCCGGGCCTGCACCCGGGCGGCTAAAGCACGTTCCGGCGAAGTGGAAGCCGACTCGCCTATGCATATTTCCGATTTTTGGTGGGCGATCAAATTTGATCGGGCCGTAAATTTATTTCTCCACATTACAATGCGAATTATGCCTATAATGTAATGCGAGTGAGTCGCCGTGAGGCGGCTTGCCACGCCATCGCCGCGTAAGCGGCGACGGCGGGTTCTTTGACATTGTGAATCAACGGAAGAATGCAGCAATGCAGCGTGATTGCAGCGTGACAGGATCGCGAGGGAAGTCATTCTGCGATAAGCGAAATTCGGGAATTGCAGCGTGCAGCTTGCAGCGTGGCCAAATATTACAGCGCGCCGGATGTCGCCCGGCCAAAAAATCGCCTAACCACTTGTCCTGCTTCTCGAATTCGCCACATGTCGCATGTCGCCCCGCAAAACTTGGCGCAGCGCCGGACATTTGCCAAACTCCCGCGCGCCGTTCACTAGGCCGCCGTCCGGAAGGCCGGCAACCAGGCGGCGCATTTATTTTAAGGACGCGCGATCATGAAATCGACCGAGCTCAAGGACATGCAGGCCCCGATCAAGGCGAAGTATCGCGATACGCCGGACGCGGCCGTGATCACGCTGAAGGCCGAAGGCTCGCTCGGCGAAGGCGTCACCTGTTCCGTGCAGACGTCGAAGGCCCTGATCGAAGCCGGCTTGCATCCGGCCACCGGCGGCAACGGCATGCACGCCTGTTCGGGCGATATGCTGCTGGAGGCCCTGGTCGCTTGCGCCGGCGTCACCTTGAACGCCGTCGCCACGGCGCTCGAACTGAAGATCCGCGATGCGAAGGTCCGCGCGGAAGGCGACCTCGATTTCAAAGGCACGCTCGGCGTCGACAAGGGATCGCCCGTGGGGTTCCGCGATATCCGTCTCGCCTTCGACATCGACGGCGATCTCACCGCGGAGCAGCTCGCCACCCTGATCAAGCTCACGGAACGCTACTGCGTCATCTATCAGACGCTGAAGTCGCCGCCGCCGGTGGCGGTGAGCGTGAAGGCGGGCTAGGGCGAGAGTTGCGCGCCCCCCACGTCTCCTTCGCCGCGCTCCGGCATCCCGGCTTCCGGCCCTATCTGATCTTCTCGGCCATGGCGATGATGGCCGACAGCATCGAGCATGTGATCAGCTACTGGGTGGTCTTTCAGAAGTTCCAGTCGCCCTCGCTCGGTGGCTTCGCCGTGCTTTCGCATTGGCTTCCGTATCTCTTCTTCTCGGTCTATTCGGGCGCGCTCGCCGACCGGTTCGATCCACGCCGCCTCATCCAGATCGGCATGGGCTGCTTCATCGCCGCCTCGCTCGCCTGGGGCTATTTCTTCTATACCGGCACGCTCGAGATCTGGCACGCGCAGGTGATCCTCGTCCTGCACGGCTGCGCGGGCGTGCTGTGGTCGCCGGCCAGCCAGCTTCTCATTCACGACATCGTCGGCCGGGATCAGCTTCCCAGCGCCGTGCGCCTCAACGCGACCGCGCGCTATCTCGGCCTCTTGCTCGGTCCCGGCATCGGCGGCGGCATCCTTCTGCTCATGGGGCCGGTCGCGGGCATCGCCTTCAACGCCCTCATCTATCTTCCGCTGGTGATCTGGCTGTGGAAGGCGCCCTACGGCCCGAGGTTCCGCGAGGCCGCCGATACGCCGCATCCGGCGCTGCGCGGTCTCGGCGACATCGTCGACACCGCCCGCGTCGTCGCCGCCAACCCGATCCTTCTCGCCATGACCCTGCTCATCGGCTGCGCCTCGTTCATGGTGGGCAACTCCTATCATGCGCAGATGCCCGAATTCGCCCGCGATCTCGGCCACGGCGACGTCGGCTTTCTCTACAGCATGCTCCTCGCGGCCGACGCCGCCGGCGCGTTGCTGGCCGGGGTCGCCCTCGAAAGCACCGGCGCGCTTCGGGCGCGTCCGCGCGTCGCGTTCGGGCTCGTGATGATCTGGTGCCTCGCCCTCATCGCCTTCGCCGTCACGCCGCTCTATGCGCTCGCACTGGCCGCGCTGTTCGTCGCCGGTTTCGTGGAGCTGTCCTTCAGCTCCATGGCGATGACGCTCGTGCAGTTGAACGCACCCGACCATGTGCGCGGCCGGGTCATCGGTTTCTACAGCATCTGCAGTCTCGGCCTGCGCGCCTTCGCCGGGGCCACCGTGGGCCTGGGTGGTACGGTGCTGGGGATCCATTGGTCGCTGGCCTTGAGCGCCGGCGCCCTGTTCATCATCATGACCGCGCTCACCATGTACGTCTCGCGCCGGGCGATCCTGGCCCCCTGACAAGCGCCCGGACGTGCGCGTAACAAGCGAGCATTGTGCCGCGTCCTCTCCTGAAAAGCTGGTTTTAGCGCCCCTATAAAGGAACGAGGCTCGCCGTCTGTCGTCAGACCGCATAGCCCTACGTAGTACGTCATAGGGCAAGCATGAGACGTGGCGCGCGAGGGGTCGCGAGCCACGCCTTCAGCCGGGGGAGGCGCCGCACACAGCAAAACACCGCCGCGCAGAGGGGGCCCAGGGCTCCCGTCGTTGACACATGTCTCGCACCGCGCCCTAGAGGGGGAAAAGAAATGAAGACTCGCAACGTAAACACCGGCTCCGCCGGCCGTCGCCATGCCAAGGCCATGGCGCTCTCCACCGTCAGCGCTCTCTCGCTCCTTCTGTCCGTTTCCGCGCAGGCGCAAACCGCCGCGCCGGAACAACTCGCCGCCGCCGCGTCCAACGACGCCGTGCCCGTGGATGAAATCGTCGTCACCGGATCGCGCATCGTGCGCGACGGCTACGAAGCGCCGACGCCCATGACGGTGCTCGACTCCGCTGTCTTCCAGCAGCAGGCGACCTCGAATATCGCCGACGCTCTCGTTCAGATCCCCGCCTTCGCCGGGAATATCCGCCCCGGCAACACCGGGACCTCGGTCAGCGCCCAGGGCGCGGGCCTTTCGATCCTCAACCTCCGCAGCATGGGGGCCGCCCGCACCCTGGTGCTGATCGACGGTCAGCGCACCGTCAGTTCGCGCGCCGACGGCGTCGTCGACGTCGCCAACATTCCCCAGGCCCTGGTGCAGCGTGTCGACATGATCACCGGCGGCGCATCGGCCATCTACGGCTCCGACGCGGTCACGGGCGTCGTCAACTTCATCCTCGATAAAAGCTTCACCGGCGTGAAAGGCGAGGTCTCCGCCGGCCTTACGACCTACGGCGATGACTTCAACTACAAGACGGTGCTCACCGCCGGCGTTCCGTTCGCCGGCGGCCGCGGTCATTGGCTCATCAATGGGGAAATCAACAACAAGGAAGGCATCCTGCACAGTAATCGGCCGTGGAACCGCTCCGCGCTCGGCATCATCAACAACTCCGCGGCCAACATCGCCGCCGGCCAGCCTCAGCGCCTCGTCAGGATTCACACGGACTCCTGGTCGACCCACGGCGGCACCATCGCCTCGGGCCCCTTGAAGGGCATCGCGTTCGGGCCGGGCGGCACGCCTTATATGTTCAACTTCGGGCCGATCACGGATTCGACCTACACCCACGAAGGCGACTACGCCGCCGGCGTCACGCGCCTGGACACCTACTCGCTCGATCCGCGCGAGCGCCGCAAGGGCCTGTTCACGCGTGTGAGCTACGATATCACCGACGCGGTCGAGGTTTTCGCCCAGGCGTCGTGGAATAACTCGTGGAATACCGGCGGCGCGTTCAGCCATTTCCAGCTCGGCAACGGCGCCACCATCCGCACCGGCAATCCGTTCATTCCCGCCTCGGTCCAGGCGCAGATGACGGCGCTCGGCGTCACGCAGTTCCAGCTCGGCAGCATGAACTACGACCTGCCGTTCATCACTACGGAGTCCGACCGCACCACGAATAGATACGTGCTCGGCGCCAACGGCGACTTCGAGGCGTTCTCGTCCACCTGGAACTGGGACGCCTACTGGCAGAAGGGCATCACGCGGGTTGCCTACGACGCGCTTGGTCCGACGCGCAATCCCTTGCGCGCCCAGGCGGCCGACGCGGTGCGTCATCCGACGACCGGCGCGATCATCTGCCGTTCCACCCTCACCAATCCGAACGACGGGTGCGTGCCTTACAATCCGATGGGGCTCGGCGTGAACAGCGCCGCAGCCATCCGGTTCCTGCAAAGCGGCGGCGAGCATCCGCACACCAATCACCGCATCACCCAGGACGTGGCCGCCGGCTCGGTCAGCGGCGATATGTTCGAGAATTGGGCCGGTCCCGTCTCCCTCGCGCTCAGCACCGAATACCGCGTCGAAAAGGCGGTCGCGGCGCCCAGCGCGGCGACCCTCACCAGCGACTGGTTCTCGGGCAACTTCCTGCCGTTCAGCGGTCGGTATTCGGTGTTCGAAGGCGCGGCGGAAACCGTCGTTCCACTTGCGAAGGACACATCGTTCGCCGACGTTTGGGACTTGAGCGCCGCCATACGCGGCACCAAATATTCGACATCCGGTTTCGTCACGACCTGGAAGGTCGGCACGACCTACGAGCCGATCCCGGACATCCGCGTCCGCGCCACGCGCTCGCGCGATATTCGCGCGCCGAATCTGCAGGAGCTCTACAACACGGTGAGCGGCGGGTTTACGACGCTGTTCGATCCCGTCACCGGCGGTTCGGCTTCGCCGCTGCAGACCAATTCCGGCAACCCGAATCTCAAGCCGGAACGTGCCGACACGACCGATATCGGCGTGGTCTTGAAGCCCTCGTTCCTCGCCGGTTTCACCGCCTCGGTGGACTACTGGAACATCAGCATGAAGGATTCGATCTCCACGCCCAGCAACAACCAGATCGTTGTCTTCTGCGTGCAGGGGCTCCAGTCCTACTGTGCCGACATCACCCGCACCAACGGCATCATTACGGCGATCACCCGTCGTCCGGTGAACATCGCCGTTCAGAAGACGCGCGGGATCGACTTCGAGGCCAGCTACAACTTCAGCCTCGGCGACGTGATCCCGGCCTGGGACGGCAACGTGGATTTGCGCGCGCAGGTCACCAAGTACATCAAGAACTACATCGACACCACGCTGGCGCCGCCGACCAACGACGTGGGCGAAATGCCGGGCGGCGCGCCGCCCAACTGGGCCGGCGTGGTGCGCCTGGCTTACCGCGCCGACACCTGGCAGACCTCGGTCAGTGGCCGCGCCATGAGTTCGGGCGTCCTGCGCAACACCTACGTCGAGTGTCAGTCGGGTTGCACGGTCGGGGTCGCCCCCTTCCTGACGGTCGATAACAATCACGCGCCGGGCTACTTTTATCTCGACTGGTCGATCAGCAAGAACTTCGAGGTGGCCGGCGCCGAGGTGGAAACCTTCCTCAACATCAACAACGTGCTCAATACAGATCCGGGCATGATTCCGCGCGGATCCGATGAAATCGGCTACGAACTGCCGACCACGAACATCGGCAAGTACGATACGCTCGGCCGCGTGTTCCGCGCGGGCGTGCGTTTCAGGCTGTAAATCCGTTCGGGGGGGCCGGCGCCTCGCGTCAGCCCCCTGGCGTTTAGGTCCTTACCGCCGTTACGATCATGCATTGCGTTCATTGAACCTGAGGGGGTCTCATGAAAATTCTTCCGCGCTTTTTTGCCACCGTCGCGGCCGTCGCCCTGCTGGCCGCCGCGCCGGCGTCCGCGAGAACCGTTCCGCTCGATCAGCTCACCGTCATGGACATCAACGCCGCCTTCGACGCCGGCACGCTGACGTCGGAGAAGCTCGTCCAGCTCACGCTCGCCCGTATCGCCGCCTATGACGAGAAGGGCCCGGTGCTGAACGCCGTCATGGCGCTCAATCCGAACGCCCTCGCGCAAGCCAAGGCGCTCGATGCCGAACGAAAGGCAAAGGGCCCGCGCTCGCCCATGCACGGCATTCCCGTCGTGCTGAAGGACAACTTCGACACCGTCGAGATGCCCACCACCGGCGGCTCGATCCTGCTTGAAGGCAATATCCCGCCCGATGACGCCTACATGGTGAAGCGCCTGCGCGATGCCGGCGCTATCATCCTCGCCAAGGTCAATCTCTCCGAATTCGCCGCCGCCGGCACCAACAGCTCATTGGGCGGGCAGTCGAAGAACCCGCACAATCTCCTGCGTTCGCCGGCCGGCTCCTCGGGCGGTACCGGCGTCGCCATCGCGGCGAACTTCGGTACCGTCGGCTTCGGCTCCGACACGGGTGGTTCCATCCGCGGGCCGTCCACGGCGAACGGCGTGGTCGGCTTGAAGCCCACCCACGGCCTTCTGTCGCGCGACGGCATCATACCGCTCGCGCTTTCCTTCGATACCGGCGGGCCGTTGACCCGTAGCGTCACCGACGTCGCCGCCGTGCTCGGCACCATGACCGGGGTCGATCCGGCGGACGACGCCACCAAGAAAAGCGCCGGCAAGTTCGAGAAGGACTACACCAAGTTCCTGAACGCGAATTCGCTCAAGGGCGCACGCATCGGCATCGCCCGCGACTTCATGAAGCAAGATGAAGAAGTCGACTGGATCATCGAGACTGCCCTCAACACCATGAAGGCCAAAGGCGCGACCATCGTCGAGGTCCGCTATCCCAAGTGGCTGCTCGACAGCATGGGCGAGATCTACACGACCATTCGTTGGCCGGAATTCCCCGTCCAGATCGGCGAATATCTCAAGACCACGGGGCCGAAGTATCCGAAGTCCCTCGCCGAGATGATCGAACGCTCCAAGCACATTGTCAGCCCGCGCCCCGACGGCGCCGGCCCAAACACCACGCGCTGGATCCTGTTCGAGCGTGAGCTCGCCTCGGGTTCGATGAATGATTACAAATACAAGTCGATGCACGACCACATGATGCCGCTCATCCGCGACATCGTGGACGGCATCTTCGCGACCAGCAAACTGGATGCCTACGTGTATCCGACCTCGAACCGGCGTCCCGGCCCCATCGCCGAGGTTCCCGGTGGCGGCGGGGGCGGCGGCTACGGCGGCACCAACTACGCCAATCTCACCGGTTATCCGGATCTCATTGTTCCGGCTGGTTTCACGAACGACGATCTCCCGGTCGGCATTTCATTCTTCGGTCCGGCGTTCAGCGAGCCGAAGCTCATCGCGCTGGGATACGCGTTCGAACAGGCGAGCCAAGCGCGCCGCCTGCCGATCAACACGCCGAACCTTGAAGGCGAGATGATCGAAGTGCCGGACAAGAAATAGCAATCAAGAAAAGAGAAGGGACGGCCGCACATCATGTGCGGCCGTTTTGCTTTCCCGGACCCGCGATAGTGCTGAAATTCAGCGCATATTCACGAAGTGCTGATCGCGCTGCGCAATAAGTGTGCGCGCCGTGTGATTCTGCGTGGCGCGCGCGCCACACCGCGCCAAACAAAAATCGAAATTCCCTTTATGCGTGAAACTTTTGTTGTCCGCGTGTTGCGTTCCCGTACAATGACGGCAATACGAGACGCATCTGAATGCGGGGCGCGGCGCGCTGTCGGGCGGTAGGGGAGGACCTTCAGCCCTCTGTTCAGGCGCCGCACAGGGGAGGGATCTACGCCCGCCGGCGCGCGCCGGTTGGCGTCTTTCCAGTGTCATTCTCTCACTCGCGATCACCCGCGCCTCGTCGAGCGGCCGCGTTCGGCCGTCCACATCAATGAGGAGAACCCATGTCCACAGCCAAATCCATCCGCGCCTATCGCTCCGCCATCATGGCGACCGCGAGCCTCGCCGGCATATTCGCGGTCTCGGGCGCCGCCGCGCAAACGGCGCAGCAGAGCGGCGCGGCGGTCGCCGAAGAGATCGTCGTCACCGGCACGCGCGTGATCCGCGACGGCTATGAAGCGCCGACCCCGGTCTCCGTGCTCGGCACGGATGAACTCAACGCCATGGCGGTCACCAACATCGCCGACGCCGTGAACCGCTTACCGTCATTTGGCGCGGGTCTCACCTCGCGCAACACCTCGGGCAGCGTCTCGGGCGGGATCGGCGGCCTGAACCTCCTCAACCTGCGCAGCCTCGGCGCGACGCGCACCCTCGTGCTGCTCGACGGCCGGCGCGTTGTCGGCGCCAACG
>JAYSFT010000127.1:0-9008 GCA_041913245.1 Rhodospirillaceae bacterium
AGTAGCTGGTCGCGCGCACCGCGGCGTTCAGGTCGAGTTCCTGAGCCCACGACTCGTTGCGCGCCAGCGGCACGACGGTTTCGACGAAACCTTCCGTGACGTTCAGCTTGCCGGTGCTGGCCTTGTAGTTGCCGGCGAAGTACTCGGTCGCTTCGTCGCGGCTGGTCGCGATGCCCTTCACGCTTTCGGTGCGGTGTTCGACACCGAACGCCAACGAGACAGGACCGGCCCACATTTCGAACGGTTCGCCGTTGACGCTGAAGGCCGCCACGTTCTGGCGCAGCGACTCATAACGGTAGGAAACGCCGAGCACGTAGTTGAGCGCTTTCGCGTCGTTCACGCCGATGCCGAACAGATTATACGGCACGCACGCCGGATCGTCGTTCGCCGGGTTCGCGTCGGCGTTCACGCGGCAGACAGGCGCGCCGTTGAGCATGACGGAATCGATCGCCTTCAGGTAACCCGGGGTCCAGGCGTTGTTGTAGGTGCGCGGCGACAGGCCGGTCTGGCTGTGCTGGATGTAGGCATCCCACGTCCAGTCGGTCTCCATGGCCGTGAAGCTGCCGTCGAAACCACCCGAGACGCGGCGCACGGTACGGCGATAATCGCCGATGAAACGGCCCATATCAGCGTGCGTCGAGCCCATCACAAATGTGGTCTGACCCGCCGCGACCAGCGCCGCGCGCAGCGTCGCGGGCAGGTAGGCGTTGTCGACGCTCATCGTATTGTTGCCGAGACGGCGGTTCGGGTTGGCGACGTTGACCGTGTGCGAGTTCGACCACTGGGCGTCGGCATAAGCGGTGACGTTGTCGGTGAGATCGTAGCTGACGCGCGTATAGGCGACATAGCGATTGATCATGCCGGCGATATCGATGCCGTTTTCAATGCGCGAGTAGCGCCAATCGCCGCCTTCTTGCAGGTTGTTGCCGACGTTGACGCCGAAGTTGTAGCCGCCGGTCACGACGCCGCCGGGACCGAAGTACGTCCCCTTGAGCACGCCGGAGGTGATGATGCCGCCCGGCGTACCCGCCGAGAGACCGACGTCGCGGCGCACGACGTTCTGCGGATTGCTCGTGCTCTGGCCGGCGCCGGTTCCATAGAGCGGGTTGAGGATGATCGCGGCGGGCAGTTCAGCCCACGGGCGGCCCTTCGTCCCCTTGATGCCGTCGTTATGCGTATGTTCGCCCGACAGCAGGAAGTGGCCACGGCCGTTCGCGAAGGGAGTCCCATACGTGAGCTGACCGCTGTAGTTCTTGTCGTCGCGGTACTTCGTCATGCCGGCCTGGATTTCACCTTTGATGCCGGTGAAGTCGCGGTCGAGGATGAAGTTGACCACGCCGGAAAGCGCGTCGGACCCATAAGCGGCGCTGGCGCCGCCGGTCACCACGTCGACGCGCTCGATCAGCGCGTTCGGGAACGAGTTGATGTCGGGCGCCGAACCGCCGGAGGTCAGCGCCGAATTGATGTAGCGGTGACCGTCAAGCAGGATCAGGGTGCGGTTCGTGCCCATGCCGCGCAAGTTGAGTTGGCTGACGCCCGTGGCGCCCGAGGACAAGTTGCCGTTCGATGTGCGCGGGTTCACCGAGCCGGAAAAACCCGGCAGCACGTTGACCGCGTCGGCGATGTTCACCGCGTTCAGGGAGTTGAGTTCTTCGGCGCCGAGCACCGAGACCGGGGTTGGCGCTTCGTAGCCGTCGCGCACGACGCGCGAACCGGTGACGACAATCTCATCAAGCGAAGCCGCCGGGGCGTCTTGCGCCTGGCCGCTGGAGATCGAAACACTGACTAAGGCCGCGGCGCTGACAGTCGAATAGGCGAGCGCCTTGAGGCGACGACGAGACACGCTGAATCGAGACATACCGATTTCCCCCCTTGAGAAAGCCGGCACGCGGCCGGCGCTAAAAATTGAACGGTTCTAAGAAACCTCCCGACGCGGGCATAGTGACCCGCGCAGCACGCGCAAGCGAAGGCCGCACGTCTTCTCCCGTTGAACGAGCAAGCAATTCATATGCCATGCCCCTGACAGCACGCTAACATGGCCAAGCCGCGCGGTGTGATGCCATATTCGCAAGACCCCTATAGGGGTATCGCGGTGGATCGGCAAAAATCCGCCAATTTAAACTTCAAAATCGGCCAAATTTTGCCTAGGTGCGGCGCAGCATCACCTAAATCGTGGGCGCCACGTAAGCCATCATCTGCCGGATCGACGCCTCGAATTGCGGCGGCGGCGGCGGCGTTTCCTGAAGACCGGAGAACAAGTCCTTCCCGGCCAGCCATTGCGATTCCGCATCCGGCGCACTCAACGCGGCCGCAACGGCGCTGTTCATCTCATAGACGCCGTCCTTGAGACCCGCCAGGCGCAGCGCCGCGAGCAACAACATGCGGCATGCGTAAAGCACCGAGATCGAATCGTTCGGCATCGGGATGTTAGGCGTTTCGCCGCGCGTGAACGCCGCGAGACAGGCCTCGAGGCTGGTCGAGACGAACCCGCGGCAGCCCAGAGGGCGGGCCGCGTATATGGAGCAGATCGCCTCGCTCAGAAGCGGGCAGAAAATATTACGGCCCAGCCGCTCTTCCAGCGTGAGGTTCCCGGCCTCGCGCGCGACCGCGGCGACGGCGGCAGCCGTCTCGGGGCGCTTGCGCAGTTGAGCGGCGACGTAGAACGCCTCCGGAGCGGTCACGACCACCATCTGCGAGCAGCAGTGCGAGCAGCCTTTCCGGCAGGCCAGCATCTTCTCCGTTTGCTTTGGGACCGTGCGGTCGTGCAGCGCGCAGACATGCGCGACCGCATCCGAGGACGGCGACTTCGAGGTTGGAGAACGCAACGCCTGCACCAGGTGGCGCAGATGCGCCGCCATGGAGCGCGGATCGCCGCCCATATGCAGCGGCTGCGACAGATAAGATTTGTCGTGGCGCTGAAGGTCGCGCCGTTCGGTCCGAGAGAGTCGCGTATTCATGCGCGGACCTTAACATCCTCATCCCTTAGAAACGCTATTTAAATTCATACGGAGTGCGAACAGGCTGACGCCCTCGCATGGGGGGATCCTTCATCATGAAGCGCTTCGCGACCGCCGCCGTCCTGCCCTTCACCGCCGCCATGCTGATGGCCGCCGCCGCGCCGCCGACAACACCCCCGCCGGTCGATCCCGCGAAGATCACGGTCGAGACGACGAAACTCGCACCCGGCGTCGCCGTGCTGGCGTTGAAACTGATGTGGAAAACACCGATGGGCACGGAGATGCCCGCCGACCGCCTCGTGCGATCGTCGTACAACGAACTCGCGGCGAATAAATAAACCTAACTCGTCGCCGCGCTGTGGCGCATCTTGGCGCAGTGCTCGCAGCAATAATAGGTGCCGTTCGCCTCGACGCCGTGGCCGATGATGCGGCAACCACAGTGTTTGCAGCACGGCGCGACTGAGGCGATCGCGCATTCGAAGCTGTCGAAAACGTGTTTATGGCCGGCCATGATCACTTCGAACGTGTTCGCGTAATCGTTGCCGCACTTCTCGCAAAGCGCCATCGGTCATCTCCGTTGCATATAAGGAGCGAACGCGAGGCGCCGTGGCGTGTTCCTGCGATTTATGAAGTCGGCGTATAGAGCTTCGCGGCGCGCGCCTCGAAGGCCGAGACCATGCGGTGCACAGCCTCCTCGAACAGAACGCCGATGAGGGTCTGTAAGAGCCGCGAGCGGAATTCGAACGACAGGAAGAAATCCACTTCCGTGCCCTTTGGCGTACCCTTCGGCGCGGCGCTGAACTTCCATTCGTTGGTGAGATGCTCGAACGGACCGGTCAGATACGTCACCGTGATCGCGTTCGGACGGGCCAGCGTCACGCGGCTGGTGAACTGTTCCCGCACCATTTTGAAGCCAACCTGCAGGTCGGCGATGAACGATGCCGGCGTTTCCTGCGTGCGGATGCGGCAGGCGACACACCACGGCAGGAACTCGGGATATTTCTCCACATCCGCCACCAGCGCGAACATCTGCTCGGGCGTATAAGGCAGAACCCGTTTTTCGCGGTGGATCGGCATCGGCTTTTAGGAACGCGCGAGGCTCTTTTCGCGCGCCTCACGCAGGCGGGCGAAGTCGGCGTCCGCGTGGTAGGACGAACGCGTCAGCGGCGTCGCCGACACCATCAGGAAGCCTTTCGCGCGCGCGATGCGCTCATACTCGGCGAATTCCGCCGGCTCCACAAAACGTTCCACGGCGGCGTGCCGCGTCGTCGGCTGCAAATATTGACCGATGGTCAGGAAGTCGACATTCGCGGCGCGCATGTCGTCCATGACCTGAAGCACTTCTTCCTTCGTCTCGCCAAGGCCGACCATGATGCCGGACTTGGTGAACATCGCCGGCACGATTTCCTTCACGCGCTCAAGCAGGCGCAAGCTGGTGTAGTAGCGCGCGCTCGGGCGGATCTTGCGGTAAAGGCGCGGCACGGTTTCCAGATTGTGATTGAAAACGTCGGGGCGGGATTCGGCCACGAGATCGACGCAGCCGAGCTTCTTGCGGAAGTCGGGGGTGAGAATTTCAATCGTCGTGTCCGGGTTCGCCGCGCGCACGGCCTTCACGACCGCGACCCAATGATTGGCGCCGCCGTCGTCGAGATCGTCGCGATCCACCGAGGTGAGCACCACATGCTTGAGCCCCAGGCTCCTCACCGCTTCGGCCACATGCGCCGGCTCTTCGGCGTCAACCGCGCCGGGCTTTCCGGTCTTCACATTGCAGAAGGCGCAGGCGCGCGTGCAGATGTCCCCGAGGATCATCATGGTCGCGTGTCTTTGCGCCCAGCACTCGCCGATATTCGGGCACGCAGCCTCCTCGCACACGGTGTGCAACTTGAGGTCGCGCATCAGGCCCTTGGTCTCGTGATAGGCCGGCGACACCGGCGCTTTCACGCGCAGCCACGAGGGTTTCGGCTGGCGCGGTTTGTTTTCCGCGATGGGTTTGACGTTGGTCATGGGACGATACTTAGCGCGATTCCGTTAAATCTTCACCTCTCCCCTTTAGGGGAGAGGAATTACACGGCGGTCCTAAAAATTGATCGCCTTCCCATAAGCGTCGAGCACGGACTCGTGCATCATTTCGGAAAGGGTGGGATGCGGAAATATCGTGTGCATCAGGTCCTCTTCCGTGGTTTCGAGCGTCTTGGCGATGGTATAGCCCTGAATCATTTCAGTGACTTCCGGGCCGATCATGTGGGCGCCCAGCATCTCGCCGGTCTTGGCGTCGAACACGGTTTTGACGAAGCCGTTGGTATCCCCGAGTGCAATCGCCTTCCCGTTCGCGATGAACGGATAGCGTCCCACTTTCACTTCATGGCCCTTCGCCTTGGCCGCCGCCTCGGTCAGGCCGACGCTGGCGATCTGGGGATGGCAGTAGGTGCAGCCAGGGATGCCGAGCACGTTCAGCGGATGCGGATGCAGGCCGGCGATCTTCTCGACGCAGATCACGGCCTCGTGGCCGGCCTTGTGGGCGAGCCACGGCGGACCGGTGAGATCGCCGATGGCATAGATGCCCGGCTCGTCCGTCTCGCAGTACTTGTCGGCGATGACATGGGTCTTCTCGACTTTGATCTTGGTGTTCTCGAGACCGATGTTCTCGACGTTGCCGACGATGCCGACGGCCGAGATCACGCGCTCGAAAGTCAGGTCCTCGGTCTTGCCGTTCTGCTCGATGGTCGCCGTGACGTCGCTCGCGTTTTTCTTCAGCGCCTTCACGCCGGCCTTGGTCTTGATCACCATGCCCTGCTTCTCGAACTGCTTGTGGGCGAAGGCGGAAACTTCCGCGTCCTCCACCGGCAGGATGCGGTCCATCACCTCGACCACGGTGACCTTGCTGCCCAGGGTCTGGAAGAAGCTCGCGAACTCGATGCCGATGGCGCCCGAGCCGATGACCAGGAGGGTCTTCGGGAACACCTTGGGCACCAGCGCGTGCCGGTATGACCAAATGAGATTACCGTCGGCTTCCATGCCCGGCAAATCGCGCGCGCGCGCGCCCGTGGCCAGGATGATGTGCTTGGCGGAAAGATCGGCGACCGGCTTGTTGTCCTTGGTCACCGACAGCTTGCCCTTGCCCGCGAGCTTACCGTGGCCTTCGAACACCGTGATCTTGTTCTTCTTCATCAGGTGCTTGATGCCGCCATTGAGCTGGCTGGCGACGCCGCGGCTACGCTTCACCACCGCTTCCAGATCGAAAGCGACGTTGTCGGCCTTCAAGCCGTAATCCTTGGCGTGCCGCATCAGGTGATAGATCTCCGACGTACGCAGCAGCGCCTTCGTCGGAATACATCCCCAATTGAGACAGATGCCGCCGAGCAGTTCGCGCTCGCAGATGGCGGTCTTCATGCCCAGCTGGGCGGCGCGGATCGCCGCGGTGTAACCGCCCGGGCCGCTGCCGAGGACGATCAGATCAAAGGTGTGTTGTTCGGCCATGGTCGTTCGTCCTAGAGCAACATCCGCAAGGGATCTTCCATGATGCGCTGGAAGGCCTGCATGAACTCGGCGCCGACCGCGCCGTCGACCGAGCGGTGGTCGCACGACAAGGTACAGGTGACGACATTGGCGACCACCATCTGGCCGTTCTTCACGACCACGCGCTCCTCGCCCTTCCCAACCGCCAGGATGCCCGACTGCGGCGGATTGATGATGGCCTGGAATTCGCGGATGCCGAACATGCCGAGATTGGAGATCGAGAAGCCGCCGCCCTGGAATTCGTCGAGCTTCAGCTTCTTCGCCTTGGCGCGCGCCGCGAGGTCGCGCATGTCGTTCGAGATCTGCGCCACGCTCTTCTGGTCGGCGTTGCGGATGATCGGCGTGATGAGCCCGTCCGGCGTCGCGACGGCCACGGAAATATCGACATTCTCGTAAAGAAGCACGGCGTCGTCGGTCCAGCTCGAATTGACCTGCGGCACCTTGCGCAAGGCCAGTGCTACGGCCTTGATCACGAAGTCGTTCACCGACAGCTTCATCTCGCCTTCGGCGCGCTCGTTCAGCTTCTTGCGCAGCGACAACAGTTCGTCGATCCGGCAATCGAGCGACAGATAAAAGTGCGGAATCGTGCTCTTGGCTTCCGTGAGACGTTTCGCAATGGTTTTGCGCACGCCGCTGTTCGGCTGCGCCTTGTACGGCTGGCCAAAGATATCAACAGTGCCCGAACCGCCGCCGGCGGCGGCCGGCTTGCGCTTCACACCACCGGCGATGGCGCGCTCGACGTCCACGCGGATGATGCGGCCGCGCGGACCGCTGCCCGCGAGGTCGGCGGGATCGAGCCCCGCGTCCTTCGCCAGGCGGCGCGCGAGCGGGCTGATGAAGATGCGCTCGCCTTTTGCTTTGGCCGGCGCAGGCGCGGCGGCGGGAGCCTTCGGAGCCGGCGCGGGCGCGGCCTGCGGGGCCGGAGCGGCGGCGGCCGGTTTCGCTTCGGCTTTCGGCGCCGGAGCCGCGGCGGGTGCGGCGGCCTTCGGGGCCGGAGCCGCGCCCATCTTCTCGCCTTCCTCAAGCAGGACGGCGATGGGCTCGTTGACCGAAACCTTCTCCGTGCCCTCGGGGATCAGGATCTTGCCCAGAACCCCCTCGTCCACGGCTTCCATTTCCATGGTCGCCTTGTCGGTTTCGATTTCGGCGATCACGTCGCCGCTTTTGATCTTGTCGCCTTCTTTCTTCAGCCACTTGGCGAGCTTGCCCTCGGTCATCGTGGGCGAAAGCGCGGGCATCAGGATTTGTGTGGACATGGCGCGCTCACCTTACCGGTACATGGCCGCTTTCGCGGCGGCGACAATGTCGTCCACCTGCGGCAGCGCCATGTGTTCGAGGTTGGCGGCATACGGCAGCGGCACGTCTTTGGCGCAGACGCGGCCGACCGGCGCGTCGAGATAGTCGAACGCCTGCTCCATGACGAGCGCGGCGATTTCCGAGCCGATGCCGCAGGTGACCCAGCCTTCCTCGCAGTTCACGAGACGGTTCGTCTTCTTCACCGACGCGACGATGGTGTCGATGTCGAGCGGGCGGATCGAGCGAAGATTGATGACTTCCGCGTCGATGCCTTCTTCCGCCAGCTTCTCGGCCGCCTTCAGCGCCTTGCCGACCATGATCGAGTACGCGGTCAGGGTGATGTCCTTGCCCGGACGTTCGATCTTGGCCTGGCCGATCGGAACCACCAGTTCGCCTTCCGGCACCGGGAAGCTCTGGCCGTAGAGGATTTCGTTCTCAAGGAAGATCACGGGATTGGGGTCCCGGATCGCGGCCTTCAGAAGGCCCTTCGCGTCTTCGGCCGACCAGGGCGAGAGCACCTTGAGACCCGGGATATGCGCGTACCAGCTCGCGAAGTCCTGACTGTGCTGCGCGCCGACGCGCGCCGCGGCGCCGTTCGGACCGCGGAACACCATCGGGCTGCCCATCTGACCGCCGGACATGTAGAGCGTCTTGGCGGCCGAATTGATCAGGTGATCCATCGCCTGCATGGCGAAGTTGAAGGTCATGAACTCGACGATCGGCTTGAGGTTGCCGAACGCGGCGCCGACCGCGAGGCCGGCGAAGCCGTGCTCGGTGATCGGCGTATCGATCACGCGGCGGGCGCCGAATTCCTGGAGCAGTCCTTGGCTCACTTTATAGGCGCCCTGATACTCGGCGACTTCCTCGCCCATCAGGAACACGCGGTCGTCGGCGCGCATTTCTTCGGCCATGGCGTCGCGCAAGGCTTCGCGCACGGTCTGCATCTTGGTCGGACCCGTGGGGATGCTGCCCTGCGGCGCGGCGGCGGCGGGCGGCGGCGGCGCGGCTTGCGCGGGCGCTTTGGCTTCCTGCGCCGGCGCCGTATCCGCAGCGGCTTTCGGCGCGGCGGCGGCCGGCGCGTCCTTGATGTTCGCCGCGCTTTCGCCTTCTTCCAGCAGCACCGCGATGGGCACGTTCACCGCGACACCCTCGGTGCCTTCGGCGATGAGGATCTTGCCCATGACGCCTTCGTCCACGGCTTCCATTTCCATGGTGGCTTTATCGGTTTCGATCTCGGCG
>JAYSFT010000128.1:0-8905 GCA_041913245.1 Rhodospirillaceae bacterium
TGCTCGTCGAGATGGACGGCTTCGAAGCGAACGAGGGCGTCATCCTCATCGCCGCGACCAACCGTCCGGACGTGCTCGATCCGGCGCTCCTGCGCCCGGGCCGCTTCGACCGTCAGGTCGTCGTGCCGAACCCGGACATCATCGGGCGCGAGCGCATCCTCCAGGTGCACAGCAAGAAGACCCCGCTGGCGCCGGACGTCGACCTGAAAGTCATCGCCCGCGGCACGCCCGGTTTCTCCGGCGCGGACCTCGCCAACCTCGTCAACGAAGCGGCGCTCTTGGCCGCCCGCAAGGCGAAGCGCGTCGTCGGCATGCAGGAGTTCGAGGAAGCCAAGGACAAGGTGCTCATGGGCGCCGAACGCCGCTCCATGGTCATGACCGAAGACGAGAAGAAGCTGACGGCCTATCACGAAGGCGGCCATGCGCTGGTCATGCTCCATGTCCCGAGCCACGAACCCTTGCACAAGGTCACCATCATCCCGCGCGGGCGCGCCCTCGGCGTGACCATGTTCCTGCCCGAGCGCGACAAGTACTCCATGTCGCGCGTCGAACTCGAAGCGCAGCTCGCCAGCCTCTTCGGCGGCCGCGTCGCGGAAGAGCTCACCTTCGGCCTCGAGCGCGTCACCACCGGCGCTTCGGACGATATCCGCCGCGCCACCGACATCGCGCGCCGCATGGTCACCGAGTTCGGCTTCTCCGACAAACTCGGCCCGCTGCGCTACACCGACAATCAGGGCGAGGTGTTCCTCGGTCATTCGGTGACGCAGCAGAAGAACGTCTCCGACGCGACCGCCCGCCTGATCGACGAGGAAGTGCGCAGCTTCGTGGAAGCCGGTGAGGCGACCGCGCGCAAAATCATCGAGGATCACCGCGAACAGCTCGAGATCATCGCGCAAGGCCTGCTGGAGCACGAAACCCTCAGCCGCGACGAGATCGAAGCGCTGCTGCGCGGCGAGAAGATCAACAAGAGCGAGCGCCAGCCGCCCCGCAAGGACAACGGCCGCCGCTCCTCGGTCCCGAGCTCCGGTTCCGAAGCCACCGGCCGCCGCCCCGGCTTCGGCCAGGAACCCACGCCCCAACCCGGCGCGTAACAAGGTTCAACGAACAAAAGGCCCGGTGAAAACCGGGCCTTTTTTGTTTATTCCTCCCCCTGAAAGGGGGAGGTCACGAGGGGGTCGTTTTCTGTCGTCTTTTGTAGTCCACTTATCTGCATGACCCTTCCAAAACCCTACGTCACCCCGCGCGGTCTACTCACCGGCGCTTCCGCGCAAGATGCGGTGCGCAGCGGCCGCGCGCACCCCTTCGGCAAAGACCACGCCTTCACGGCCGTCGAGCTCACCAACAGCGCGCTTTCGCCGACGGTCCAACAGACCTTTCTCGTGAAGGAGTGCCCCGCTGCGAGCCAGTCCTGGCTCAAGGCGTACAGCCATGCCCCCGAAAACTTCGCCGGTCTTTCACTCGCGCAGCCCACCCTCATGGGCGTGGTCAACGTCACGCCCGACAGCTTCTCCGATGGCGGTCGGTTCTCCTCGCCGACCTACGCCATCGCCCACGGCCGCGCGCTGATGGAAGCGGGTGCCTCTATCATCGACGTCGGCGGCGAGTCCACGCGTCCGGGCGCCGCCCCGGTCGAGATCGCCGAGGAGGTAGCGCGTGTGGTGCCGGTTGTGCGCGCGCTGGCCGAGCTTGGGATCTGCGTCTCCATCGACACCCGCCACGCCGCCGTCATGGACGCGGCGATTTCCGCCGGCGCGCGGATCGTCAATGATGTGACCGCGTTGACGGGCGATGGCGCGCTCGCCCTTGTCGCAAAGTCGAACGCCGCGGCGATCCTGATGCATATGCAGGGCGAGCCCCGCACCATGCAGGATCATCCCACCTACACATGGGCGCCCGGGGATGTCTTCGACCACCTGGAAGCGCGCCTCGACGCCTGCGCCGCCGCCGGCATTTCGCGCGAACGCCTCGCGGTCGATCCCGGCATCGGCTTTGGGAAGAACGATATCCACAACGCCCAGGTCCTCGACCACGCGGCCCTCTACCGGGCGCTTCAGTGTCCTTTGGTGATTGGGGCGTCGCGCAAAAGCTTCATCGGCCGCATGAGCCGGGGCGAGGACGCCCGGCGCCGCCTGCCGGGCTCGCTGGCGGCGGCCCTTCATGCCGCGGCGCAGGGCGCCCGGATCCTGCGCGTCCACGACGTCGCCGAAACCCGCCAGGCCCTCGCCGTCGCGGGTCGCATCAACCTCGGCGCGTAATCCCCGGGGCGGGTGACAACGTCTTCATTTCTTCAAACGTCCGCCGGGGCTATCCTCGCAACTTCCGAGGTTTGAAGGCCGTTAAGGAAAAAGCTCCGCGTGTGGTTGCTTTTAAAGACGCGGCGCTTCATATCCGCCGCCGGATAAGAGAGGGATCTCCTGATGGCGACACGCAAATTCTTCGGCACCGACGGCGTTCGCGGCCGCGCGAACGTGGAACCCATGACGCCCGAGACCGCCATGCGGCTCGGCATGGCCGCGGGCCGGCATTTTACGCAAGGCGACCGCCGCCACACCGTCGTCATCGGCAAGGACACGCGCCTGTCCGGTTACATGCTTGAGCCCGCACTCACCGCCGGCTTTGTCTCCATGGGCATGGATGTGATCCTCGTCGGCCCGATCCCCACGCCCGGGGTCGCCATGCTCACGCGCTCCATGCGCTGCGACATCGGCGTCATGATCTCGGCCTCCCATAACCCCTACGAGGACAACGGCATCAAGCTGTTCGGCCCGGACGGTTATAAACTTTCCGACGAGATCGAAATCGAGATCGAGCGTCTGATGTCCGAAAGCATGGATGGTGTGCGCGCCCAATCTGAACGTCTCGGCCGCGCGAAACGTCTCGATGACGCGCAAGGCCGCTATATCGAATACGCCAAGTCCACGTTCCCGCGCGGTCTGCGTCTCGACGGTCTCAAGATCGTGGTCGATTGCGCCAACGGGGCCGCCTACAAGGTCGCCCCAACCGTGTTCTGGGAACTCGGCGCCGAGGTGATCTCCGTCGGCGTCACGCCGGACGGCTTCAACATCAACAAGTCCTGCGGTTCGCTCCATCCCGAGCAATTGTGCTCGCTGGTGAAGCGGCACGGCGCGCATATCGGACTCGCCCTCGACGGCGACGCCGACCGCGTCATGCTCTGCGACGAGCACGGCAAAGTGGTCGACGGCGACCAGGTGCTCGCGCTCATCGCCGCCCACTGGCAGAAGACACGACAGCTCGAAGGCGGCGCGGTCGTCGCCACCGTCATGAGCAACCTCGGCCTCGAACGCTATCTGAAAAAACGCGATCTGGTGTTGGTGCGCACCAAGGTCGGCGACCGCTACGTCGTCGAACATATGCGCCAGTCCGGCTGCAATCTCGGCGGCGAGCAGTCCGGCCACATCATCATGGGCCAGCATGCGACGACCGGCGACGGCGTCATCGCCGCGCTCCAGGTCCTCGCCGCGCTGGTCAGCGCCGGCCGGCCGGCCAGCGAAACCCTGCGCCTGTTCGACCCGGTCCCGCAGCTTTTGAAAAATGTGCGTCTCACGCAGGGGGCCAGCGCCGATGCCGTGCTTGAACGCGAATCCGTGCGCCAGGTCATCGCGGCGTCCGAACAGCGCCTCAATGGCCGCGGCCGTCTGCTGATCCGCAAGTCCGGCACCGAGCCGCTCATCCGCGTCATGGCGGAAGGCGACGATGCCGGCGAGGTCAACGCGGTCGTCGACCACGTCATCGACGCCATCAAGCAGGCCGCGGCCTAAAACCGAGAGCCAGTTTATGAACAACACTCCGAGTACGGCCAAGACCCCGGGCCGGGTCCTGATCGTCGCGGGCTCCGATTCCGGTGGCGGCGCCGGCATCCAGGCGGACATCAAGACGGTGACCGCGCTCGGCGCCTACGCCATGACCGCGGTCACGGCGATCACCGTGCAGAACACGCAAGGCGTCACCGCCGTGCATGAAGTGCCGCTGGAGATCGTCGCCGGCCAGATCGACGCGGTCGCCGGCGACATCGGTGTCGATGTGGTCAAGACGGGGATGCTCGCCTCGCGTCCGATGATTGAAACCGTGGCCGACACGCTCGCGCGCGCCGCTCCGCAGGCCCCGCGCGTGGTCGATCCGGTGATGCGCGCCAAGGGTGGGCACGCGCTGCTCGCCGAAGATGCGGCGCAGGCGCTGGTGCAGCGCCTTGTGCGCGGCGCCGCGATTGTCACACCCAACCTCCCGGAAGCCGAAGTGCTGACGGGCCGTGCGATCAAGACCATCGCCGACATGGAGCGGGCGGTGGAGGCTTGCCGCGCGCTCGGCGCCGAGGCCGTGCTCCTGAAGGGCGGCCATCTCGAGGGCGCCGATCTTCTCGATCTTCTCATCACCGCCGACAAGGTCACGCGCTTCGAGGATACGCGCATCGACACGGCCGCGACCCACGGCACCGGCTGCACGCTGGCCTCCGCGATCGCCGCCGGCCTCGCGCGCGGATCCTCGCTGGTCGAGGCCGTCACCGCCGCCCGCGTTTATGTGCGCGGCGCGATCCTCGGCGCCCCGCGTCTCGGCCGCGGCCACGGGCCTCTCAACCACGGGCATGTCTTTGGGGCTTTTCTTAACAGCCCGAGACCATGACGCGTTCGAGTTTCCTCGTCGCATCGCGTGGTCACATGGCGACCACATGGCTGACGCATGCGTTGAACGCCCTGCCGTCCACGCTCGCGGTGCATGACGGCAAGCCGGTTCCTGTGGATTACAGCAAGCCGTTGTCGCGCCAGCTCGCCCATCTCCATGATGCGCGTCCGAACTTGGCAAGATATGGTTTGGTTCATTCCGTGAACGGCACGTCGCTCTACTATGCTTTCGCCCAAAACGACCTCACGCCGGGCGAGGTTCGGACCGCGCAGCTCTGCCGCAATCCCATCATGCTCGCCGAGTCTATGGCCGCCGTGACGAAGCGCGATTGGGTGAAAGATCCCAAATTCCAGAAATGGGCGCGCGTGATGTGTGCGTCGGTTTTGCAGGGGCGTCTTAATCGTGTAGATCTGGATTGGCCGTCCAGCGTCAAAACGTCGATCGCGGCGGGTGATGACACCGCGATCTCAAGGATGCTCGGAATTTGGAATCGCACGCTTCTTGAAGCGACCGATCTCCTATTTTGCAATGGCGTGCATCAGATCGTCGCGAAGCGCGGCAATAGACCCGGCGAAGGACATCCGATGTTCCGCTTCGAGGATTATACGGCTGATCGCGGCGTATTCGGTCGCCTGTGCGCCCACCTTGCGGGCGAGGTCCTGGAGCCTGCGGTCCTTGATGCCGCGTTCGCGACGCCCGCCGTCAATGCGCACCGCGCTTCGGCGGTGACCGATCCCATGGAGGTCTACAAATCCTGGACAGCCGCCGAGCGGGATATGTTCGACACGATCATGGTTGCGACTGGGCTCGGGACATTCTTGGAGAATGCGGGGTTGTACCGCTTCTCTGAGCCTGGAGTTTCCATTGCGTCACCGGTCGGCCAGCCTGGTGCGGCGTTAAACGCACCCGCCATCCTGGCCGGATAAGCCCTGTCCGGCTTCCCTAGCGAATCCATGGCCTTGCCCCGCATTGACGGGGACCGGGCCCGGTTCCTACACTCCGCCTCTTTTTGGCGGGGGAAAAGAACGCGAGCAGCCCCGCCTTCCCTGGGGAAGGATGTCATCACTCAATGTCCGCTGTTCAGAAGCCGCCCGCTCAAAAACCAAATGTGCGTCCGGCGCGTAACCACTTTTCCTCCGGCCCGTGCGCGAAGCGTCCCGGTTGGTCTCTCGAAGCCCTGAAGGACGCGCTGGTCGGGCGTTCGCACCGCGCGAAGCCGGCTAAGGCCCGCATCAAGCAGGTCATCGACAAGACACGCCAGATCCTCGGCGTGCCCGCCGACTACCGGATCGCCATCGTGCCCGCGTCCGACACCGGCGCGGTCGAAATGATGCTCTGGTCCGTGCTCGGCGCCCGCCCGGTGGACATGCTCGCCTGGGAAAGCTTCGGCGAAGGCTGGGTCACCGATGTCGTGAAGCAGCTCAAGCTGAAAGACGCGCGCGTCCTCAAGTCCGATTACGGCAAGCTGCCGAACCTCAAGGACGTGAACTTCGACAACGACGTCGTCTTCACCTGGAACGGCACGACCTCCGGGGTGCGTGTGCCGAACGGCGAGTGGATCCCGGCGGACCGCAAGGGCCTCACGATCTGCGACGCCACCTCGGCTGTGTTCGCCATGGACATGCCCTGGAGTAAGCTCGATGTCGTCACCTACTCCTGGCAGAAGGTGCTCGGCGGTGAAGCTCAGCATGGGATGCTCATCATCTCACCGCGCGCCGTTGAGCGCCTTGAGAGCTACACGCCGTCCTGGCCGATGCCCAAGATCTTCCGTCTCACCTCCAAGGGTAAGCTCAGCGAAGGCATCTTCGAGGGCGACACCATCAACACCGTCTCGATGCTCTGCGTCGAGGACGCGGTGGACGGTCTCGCCTGGGCGGAAAGCGTCGGGGGCCTCAAGGGCCTCATCGCGCGCTCGGAAGCCAACCTCAAGGCCATGAGCGACTGGGTCGCGAAAAACCCGTGGATCGCCTTCCTCGCCGAAGACGCGGCCTCGCGCTCGTGCACCTCGATCTGTCTTCGCATCACCGCGCCGTGGTTCACGTCACTGCCGGCCGACAAGCAGGCCGAAGCGGCGAAGAAGCTCGCGGGCCTTCTGGAGAAAGAGGGGGTGGCCATGGACGTCGCCAGCTACCGCGACGCCCCGCCGGGTCTTCGTATCTGGGGCGGCGCGACCGTGGACACCGCCGACATTCAGGCCTTGCTGCCGTGGATCGAATGGGCTCACGCTGAAGTCCAGGCCGCGTAGAGCATGTTCCGGAAAAGTGTGAGCGGTTTTCCGATAAGAACATGCTCCATATAAAACAGTGAGCGAGCAGGGGCTCTCGCGCGCGGAGGAAAACGCCGGCGTCGTCTATGCCGTCGGCGCCTACCTGCTTTGGGGGTTCCTGCCGCTCTACTGGCGGCTGGTGCATGAGGTGCCTGCCGTCGAGATGACGGCGCATCGCACGCTGTGGTGCGTCGTGCTCCTCGGGCTCATGACGGTCGTCCGCGGCCGTGTCGGCGAGATCGTCGCCATCCTGCGCATGCCCAGCACGCGCTGGACTCTTGTCGCGACCAGCGCGCTCATCACCGTGAACTGGACCTTGTTCATGTACGCCCTGGTCACCGATCAGGTCGTCGAGTCGTCCCTCGGCTACTACATGACGCCGGTTCTCAATTTCGCGTTCGGGATTCTGCTCATGCACGAGCGCCCCTCCCGTTTGCGCCTGTTTTGCATCGCGCTCGCGACCTGCGGCGTGCTCGTCCAGCTCTTTGCCTTTGGCCGGCTACCATGGCTCGCGCTGGGTCTCGCGGTCACCTTCGGCCTGTACGGCTACTTCCGCAAAAAGGCCCCCGTCGCCGCCATGGACGGATTGCTGGTCGAGACCGGGCTGGTCGTTCCGGTGGCGCTCGCGCTGATCGCCTGGTGGTACGTCGGCGGCACGGGTTTGTTCCTGATCGGCAACGTGAAGCGCGACATCCTTCTGGTGATCGGCGGCGCGCTGACCATCGCGCCGCTCGCGCTCTTCGCGGCCGCCATGCGCCGGGTCCGCATGACCACCATGGGTTTCCTGCAATACATGGCGCCGACGATCTCGTTGCTCGTCGCGGTCTTCATTTTGCACGAACCGTTCGATCTGGGCGATCTCGTGTCCTTCGGCTTCATCTGGGCCGCGATCGCCATCGCGGTCTTCGAAAGTATCACGACGAGAGCGCCGGGGACGCACGGCGCGACGTAAGAGTCGGTATCGTTTTCGAATTCTCTGGGAGGGGATAGCGAGATGGCTAAGCCGAGAGTGTTGATCAGCGATAAGTTGAGTCCGGCCGCGGTTGAAATCTTCAAGACTCGCGGCGTCGACGCCGATGTGAAGACGAACCTTACGCCCCAGGAACTGGCGGCGATCATCAAGGACTATGACGGCCTCGCCGTGCGTTCCAACACCAAGGTCACCGCCGAGGTGCTGGCCGCCGCGCCGAAGCTGAAAGTGGTCGGCCGCGCCGGGATCGGTGTCGACAACGTCGATGTCGACGCTGCCACCGCGCGCGGCGTCGTGGTGATGAACACCCCGTTCGGGAACGCCATCACCACCGCCGAACACGCCGTTTCGATGATGATGGCGCTGGCCCGGCAGATTCCGGCCGCCAACGCCTCCACCCACGCCGGCAAGTGGGAGAAGTCGAAATTCATGGGCGTCGAGCTGTTTGGGAAAACGCTTGGCGTCATCGGCTGCGGCAACATCGGCTCCATCGTCGCCGACCGCGCGCTGGGCCTGAAGATGAAAGTGCTGGCCTTCGATCCCTATCTCTCCGAGGAGCGCGCCCGCGATCTCGGCGTGGAGAAGGCGGATCTCGAGACCATCTACGCACGCGCCGATTTCATCACCCTGCACACGCCGCTCACCGACGGCACGCGCAATCTCATCGATGCGAAAGCCATCGGCAAGATGAAGAA
The DNA here is from genome assembly GCA_041913245.1 of Rhodospirillaceae bacterium. Classification (GTDB taxonomy): domain Bacteria; phylum Pseudomonadota; class Alphaproteobacteria; order Rhodospirillales; family Rhodospirillaceae; genus SHVO01. Next base: position 8,570 of record JAYSFT010000128.1, read on the forward strand.
GGGCGTGCGCATCGTGAACTGCGCGCGCGGCGGTCTCGTGGTCGAAGCCGACATCAAGGCGGCGCTTGAATCCGGCCATGTCGCCGGCGCGGCCTTCGACGTGTTCGAGGAGGAGCCGGCAAAATCCAACATCCTCTTCGGGATGGAGAATGTGGTCTGCACGCCGCACCTGGGCGCGTCCACCAACGAAGCGCAGGAGAATGTCGCGCTTCAGGTCGCCGAACAGATCTCCGACTATCTCTTGACCGGGGCGGTCTCCAACGCGCTCAACATGGCCTCGGTGTCGGCGGAAGATGCGCCGCGCCTGCGCCCCTATATGAAACTCGCCGAGGAGCT
>JAYSFT010000129.1:0-8897 GCA_041913245.1 Rhodospirillaceae bacterium
CCGGCGGTGATGAGGCCGCCCGGCGCGGCGTTGGCGATGCCGACGTTGGGCAGGATCAGGAATTCCGGTTGACCGTTGCCCGCGACATAATTGGGGTTCTGGATGGTGTTCCAGCCTTCGTCGAGGTTCGGACGCGGGTTGCCGCGCACGCCCTTGCTGTAGCTGTATTCGCCGGCCGCGAGGATGTGGCCGCGCCCGCCCGCGAACGGCGTGCCGCCGGCGAGATCGACGCCGTAGGTAGGCGCGTCGCCGTAGGTGGAAACGCCGCCCTGGACCGCGCCCTTGATGCCGGTGAATTCGCGGTCGAGCACGAAGTTCACGACACCCGAGAGCGCGTCGGACCCGTAAGCCGCCGAGGCTCCGCCCGTCACGACGTCGACGCGGCTGACCAGCGCGTTCGGGACCGCGTTCACGTCCACCGCGTTGCCTTCGCCCGCGCCGTTGGCGCTGGCGCCGACCAGGCGATGTCCGTCGAGCAGGACGAGGGTGCGGTTGGCGTTAAGCCCGCGCAGGTTCAGGCTGTTGGTGCCGACGGTGCCGTTGCCCGTGCCCGAGTTGCCCGAGTGCGGCGAGCGGCTGCCCGCGAAAGCCGGCAGCTGGTTGACGACGTCGGCGATGTTCACGGGCGCCTGCGCGAGGATGTCCGCGCTGGAGACGACCGAGACCGGTGTCGGCGCTTCGTAACCGTCGCGCACGACACGGGTGCCGGTGACGACGATCTCGTCCACGGCTGCGGCTTGGGCCAGCTGCGGATCGGCCGCCTCGGCCGCGAAGGCCGTTTCGTCGGCATGGACATGCCCGGCCGCGAGCAGCGCGATGACGCTGGCGGTGCCGGTCAGGCGGACGCGGCGGGAGAAGAAGTTGCGATAGGAAAGCGCCGGAAAAACAAACATGGAAAGCCCCCTCGGAAAGAAAATTGAGGTCCCGGCTTACGGGGGCGGACGCCGGGCGTGGGGAGGATTTTTCTCTCCAGAGGCGAAAAACTCAAAAATGGGAGAAATTTATTCCCTTCGCGCCGGGCGCCGGAGTGTGATCGTGGAGTCTTTGAGGGCCCCCGGGCGCCGGCGGCTTGTTTTCGGCCGTCACGGTCCCGATGATTTGTTCGAGCCCCGGAGCCTTCGGATCGGTCGAGAACAGAATGACGATCTGCTTGCCGGCGCGCTGTCCCAAGTAGATGCGGTGTGTCACCCAGCCGCCGTGCGCCGAGGCTTCTTTAAATATACGCCCGGGATGGAAACGGCTGCCCGGCCCGGCAAAATAGTCGTCGGCGGCCGCGATGACGGGGGAAAGATCGTTCGGGAAGCGCGTGTTGACCGTGCACGGGCCGCCTGTCCTTTGCGTCAGCGCGATGGGATAGGGCGTGTCGCGCTTTAAATAGACCGCGCCGGCCTCGGCGCCGAGAAAGGGCCGCGCGTCTTTTTCGTCCGCGCGCCGCGCCTGTTCCTTGTCCGCGAATTCCTCCAGCGAAGCGCCCTCGGCGGCGTGCCGCACACAGCCGTTCGCGATGAAATTCAGAAGCTGATCGATTCCCGCGCCGTCGTCGGCCCGCGCCGGCGCCGCGGCGAGAACAAGCCACGCAAGCGCGGTTCGCCCTCTCACGTCTTATCCGTGAGCGCGGCGAGCCAGGCCAGCAGGTCGTCCGTCACATAGTGACAGTGAGTGAGGTCTTCGCCCTCGCCCGCCGGCATGCCCTCGTGACGCACCCAGACGGTTTTCATGCCGAGTGCGGCGGCGGGCCCGAGGTTCTTGTGGCTGTCCTCGAACATCACCGCCTTTGCCGGCGTCACGGCGTGTTTGGCGATCAGCGCGGCATAGCCGGCCGGATCGGGCTTCGGGACGTAATCGCCGGCGCGGATATCGAAGATATCGTCGAAATGGTGCGCGACGCCGAGGCGTTTCACCGTGCTCTCGGCATGATACGCGGACCCGTTCGTGTAGATCAGCTTGCGGCCGGGCAGGGCGGCCAGCACCGCCTCGAGCCGCGGGTCGGCGTTCAGCACGCTGTGGTCGATATCGTGCACATAGTCGAGGAAGTCGTCAGGATCGACGCCGTGATGAAGCGTGAGCCCGCGCAGCGACGTTCCATATTCATGGAAGTACCGCTTCTGAAGCTTGAAGGCGTCGTCCACCGGTATATTCAGCAGCTTCGCGATATAGGTCTTCATCCGCACGTCGATCTGCGCGAACAGATTGGTGCTCGCCGGATAAAGCGTGTTGTCGAGATCGAACACCCAAACGTCGATCCCGGCGAAGTCCTGGCGCTTCGGTGTCTTCAAAGGCGGCCTATCTCGCCCGGATCAGGGTCCCGGCTCCATGCGGCGTGAACAGCTCCAGCAGCACCGCATGCGGCACGCGCCCGTCCACGATCACCGCCGCTTCCACGCCCTGGTCCACCGCGTCGAGGCAGGTCTCGACTTTTGGGATCATGCCGCCGGAAATGGTGCCCGACTGGATGAGGGTCTTCGCCCGCTCCACGGTCATTTCCTTGATGAGGCGGCCCGTGTCGTCCAGAACGCCGGCGATATCGGTCAGCATCAGCAGGCGCGTCGCGCCCGCCGCCGCGGCGATTGCTCCGGCCGCCGTGTCGGCGTTGATGTTGTAGGTTTCGCCGTGCGGCCCCACGCCGATCGGCGCGATGACCGGAATGATGTCCGATTCCTCAAACGTGTCGAGGATGTGCGGATTGATCTCCGAGGGTTCGCCCACGAAGCCGAGATCGAGGATTTTCTCGATATTCGAGCCGGGATCCTTCTTCGAACGGCGCAGTTTGCGCGCCTTGATCAGGTTCCCGTCCTTGCCCGACATGCCGACCGCGAAGCCGCCGGCCTTGTTGATGGCGGTCACGATCGCCTTGTTGATGGAGCCGCACAGCACCATCTCCACGATCTCCACGGTCGCGGCGTCGGTCACGCGCAGGCCGTCGATGAACGAGCTTTGGATGCGCAGGCGGTCGAGCATGGCGCCGATCTGAGGTCCGCCGCCGTGGACGACGATGGGATTGATGCCGACCTGCTTCAAGAGGACCACGTCGCTTGCGAATCGCGCGGCGGTGGTTTCGTCGCCCATGGCGTGACCGCCGTACTTTACGACGACGGTTTCGCCCGAATGCTCGCGCATGAACGGCAGCGCTTCCGCGAGGATACCGGCTTTCTCCAGCCAGATCTCATGGTCGGCGTTGGGATTGCGTTCTACGGTCATGGCCCTCGGGTGAGCTGCGCGTTGATGTTTTCTCAAACACTCGCATAAGGCCAACCGGCCCTGAGCGCAACTATCCTGGTAAGGCCAGTTCGGTCAGGGCGGCCCGCACTTCGGCGAGACCGAACCCGTCGGAGGAGCTTGTCACCAGAATCTCCGGATGGGCGGCCACATGCTCGGCCAACTCCTTCTGGATCGCGGCCTTGGTCTGGGCCAGCGGCCCGGGCTTCACCTTGTCCGCCTTGGTCATGACGATCTGGTAGTTCACCGCCGAGTCGTCCATCAGCTTCATGATCTCGCGGTCGGTGTCTTTCAAGCCGTGCCGCGAATCGATCAGCACCAGGGCGCGGCGCAGGTTGGGGCGACCCTTTAGATATTTTCGGATGAAGTCGGTCCAGACCTCGACCTTGTCTTTAGGCGCCTGGGCGTAGCCGTAGCCGGGCAGATCGGTCAGCGTCAGCCGCCGCCCCAGGTCGAAGAAGTTGATCTCCTGCGTCCGGCCCGGCGTGACCGAGGTGCGGGCGAGGTCCTTGCGGTTGGTCAGCGCGTTGATCAGGCTCGACTTGCCGACGTTGGAGCGTCCCGCAAAGGTGATCTCCGGCACGTCCGCGTCCGGCATCTGCGCAAGCTCCAGCACGCCCAGCATGAAATTGCATTGCTGGGCGAACAGCCGGCGGCCCGCCTCGATGACCGCCGGGTCGAAGCTCGGGTTCAGGTCCGCCGACACTAGGATTTCTTGGCGTCGGTCGCCGGCTCGCTGCGCAGCAGGATCGACTGCTGCAATATCCCCAGCAAATTGCTCCACGCCCAGTAGATCACGAGGCCGGCCGGGAACGTGCCCATCATGAAGGTGAAGACCACCGGCAGGAACATCATCACCTTGGCCTGCGCCGGGTCGGCCGGCTGCGGCGCCAGTTTCTGCTGCAGGAACATCGTCACGCCCATGATGATCGGCCAGATGCCGATGTTCAGGAAGTTGAGGAACGACGGGATGTCCCAGTGCACGAAGCCGAACAGCCACAGAAGGCCGGTCGGATCGGGCGCCGACAGATCGTGGATCCAGCCGTAGAACGGCGCGTGACGCATCTCGATGGTCACGAACAGCACCTTATACAGCGCGAAGAAAATAGGAATTTGCAGCAGGATGGGAAGGCAGCCCGACAAGGGGTTCGCCTTCTCGCGTTTGTACAGCGCCATCAGCTCTTCGTTCATCTTCACGCGGTCGTTGGAATAGCGCTCCTGCAGCTTCTTCATCTCCGGCTGCAGACGCTTCATGTTGTTCATCGCCTTGAACTGCTTGTTGGCGATCGGGAACATCAAGAGGCGCAGGAAGGTCGAGAAGGCGATGATCGCCAGCCCGAAATTGCCCAAAAGGCCGTGCAGCCAGCGCAGGGCGTAGAAGAACGGCTTGGTCAGGAAGTAGAACCAGCCGAAGTCGATGGCGAGGTCGAACTGCGTCAGGCCCGGATCGGTCGCGATGCGGTCCAGGAGTTCGAGTTCCTTGGCGCCCGCGAACACATAGGCGTTCACGCTCTTTTCTTCGCCGGGCGCCAGCGACAGGGGTTCGCCGCGCAGATCCGTCTGATAGCGGTCGCGGCCGTTCGGCGCCGTGTGCGTCATGCTCGCCGCGACCTTCATCTTCTGATCGAAGCCGACCGCCGCCAGCCAGTATTTGTCGGTGATGCCGATCCAGCCGCCGGCGGACTCGGCCACCGCCTGCGGACCGTCTTCGACGAGGTCCTTGTACTTGGGCTGCAGCAGCGTCGTGCCGTTGAACACGCCGATCGGGCCTTCATGCAAAATGAAGAAACCCGCGAGCTGCGGCGTGTCGACACGCGCGATCAGGGCGTAGGGATAAATCGTCACGGGACGGCCGCTGGTGTTGGTCACCGTCTGCTCGACGCGGAACAGATATTCCTTGTCGGCGCGGTAGGTGCGGCGGAACACGAGCCCTTCGCCGTTGTCGTAGGTGATGGTTACCGGCGCCGTGTCGGTCAGCACGGCGTCCGGGTCTTCAGCCGTCCACAGGCTGCCCGCGCCCGGAAGTTTCAGCGAGGTGTCCGAGGCGATCCAGCCGAACTCGGCGTAATAGGGCTTCGGAGAATGCGACGGCGTCAGCAGCGTGATCGCCGGGCTGTTCGGGTCCGTGGTTTCGCGGTAGCGCGTCAGGTGAATGTCGTCGACGCGGCCGCCGGCGAGCGAGAGGGAGCCTTGGACGTGGTTGGTTGCGATCTTAAGGCGCGGGGCTTCGGCGTCCGAGGCAACCGCCGGCGGCGCCGCCACTGGCCGGCCTTCGGGCGAAGGCGCGGCGACGGGCGCGGACGGGCCGTTGGTGTCCACGCTCGGCGGCGCGGCCGGCTGCGCGGTTTCGGTGACTTCCACCGGCGGCGGCATCAGCTTCGGCGCGAAATACAATTCCCAGCCGAGCAGGATCACCATCGAGACGGCTGCGGCGATAATCAGGTTACGTTGATCCATAGGCGCGTCAGATCCTGCTTACGAAGAGGGAGGTGTGGGGACGGGATCGAAACCCGATCCGCCCCAGGGATGACAACGAAGAAGCCGCTTGGCCGCGAGGACGGCGCCCTTTCCGGCGCCGTGCGCGCCGATGGCCTCGCAGGCGTATTCGGAACAGCTCGGATGGAAACGGCAGCGCGGGCCCAGAAGCGGCGACACGGCGCGTTGATAAACGCGAATCGAGCCGCGCAGCAAATGACTAAATGCCGAGTGCTTCATGCGCGCGGCTCTCGGTTGCGCGGCTGCGCGATTTTCTTGAGGGCGGCGCGCAGGTCCTTCTCCATGGCGGCGAAGTCGTGAGTCAGCGTCTCGGTCCGGCCGATCAGCACATAGTCGAACGAAGCATCGGCTTCGCCGATCAGGCGGTCGGCGAGGGCGCGCAGGCGCCGCTTGGCCCGATTGCGCGCGACGGCGTTGCCGACCTTCCGGCTGCAGGTGAACCCCACATGGATAGGCGAAGCGCGATCGTCAACGCCGCCCCTCTTGATGTCACGAGGCGCGGCCTGAAGGATAAAAGCGGGTGTGACGCGCTTGAGGCCGGAACTTCCGATCCTCAAAAAGTCAGGACGGCGCTCAAGGGACATCCATCGCCGGCCACGGCGCACTTCAACGTCTGAAGCTTGGCGTGCTGGTCCAATGGCTGTGTCCCGAGACATAGCTCCACCTGTGTGGGGCGCCTCCGGCTCCGGGAAGGAGCGGTCGGACTTTACGCCAGCGGCTTAAGCCGAAAGGCGCTTACGGCCCTTGGCGCGGCGGTTGGCGAGCACTTTGCGGCCACCGACCGTTTCCATACGGGTACGGAAACCATGGCGGCGCTTGCGCACGAGTTTGCTGGGTTGATAGGTGCGTTTCACGTCACCAACTCCGGTTCGTCAAAAAAGAAAGGGCCCGGCGGACCGGGCTCAATTGCGGGCGGTGTATAGCGGCCCCCGGGCGGCCAAGTCAATGGCAAGGACCCCTTATTTTTCAACTATTTCACCCCCTTGGGAGGCGCCGAACGGGGCAAAACCGCTGATTCCCAGGGTCTTGGCCGGGACTCGGCCCCCCCGCGCGGCGCCCCCCGCGGGCTGTCGCCGGGTCCTAGGGAAGCTCCAAAGGTGTGCTAGGACAGGCTTTCGCGGCTGGCCCAAATAGCCCGAAACGGGAGAATCGATGGCGCCCGCGGACCGCAGGCAGATCAGACTGGATGACGGCGAGGCCGACCTCGCCCGGGCCCGGCGTACCCGGGCCGCGGCGCCGCCGGCTCCGCCCAAGCGCAGCTCCAGCCTCTCGGCCCGTCTGCTGATCCTCACCATCGCCTTTGTCATGTTCGCGCAGGCGGCGGTGCTCGCGCCCATGATGAGCCGGGCGCGGATCGGCTACCTCAATCAAAAACTGGAGCAGGCGCACCTGGTCCTGGTCGCCCTCGAAGTCGCGACCCGCGAGATCGACCCCCTGCTGCGCGACACCTTGTTGTTCCAAAGCGGCATGTTCGGGATGACCATTTTCCGTCCCGGCCAGGCGCCCCGGACCCTGGGGCCGAGCATCCCGACCGTGCTCCCGCACGTCTACGACCTTCGCGGCGAGAACTATTGGGAATCGATTTTCAACGCCTTCAGCATGATGGCGCGTTCGGGCGAGGTTCCCGTCGCCGTCACCGGCCATTCCTTGCGCGATCCTCAAGTGCTGGTCGAAGTGTATCTCGACGAATCGCCGCTGCGCGCCCAGATGTACAGCTACGGGCGCCGCATTCTGTTCATCGGCTTCATCGTCTCGGTCATCGCCGCGGCGGCGGTTTACGTCAGCCTGCAATGGCTCGCCGTGCATCCGCTGCGCCGTCTCACCGAGGCCATCACGTCGTTCCAGCAGGCCCCGGAGGATCCCGCGCGCATCATCGAACCGTCCGACCGCAAGGACGAGGTGGGTGTCGCCGAGAAAGCGCTGGCCGCCATGCAGCGGGAATTGCGTCAGGCGCTCCTCGAAAAAGAACGGCTCGCTGGCGTCGGCACGGCCGTCACGAAGATATCGCACGACCTTCGCAATATTCTCGCGACCGCCTCGCTGGAACTCGACGGTCTGGAAGCCGCGCCCGATCCTGAAGTGCGGCGCATGACCGCAAGCATGATGAAAGCCGTCGACCGCGCCGTGCAGCTTTCCACCACCACCATGAGCTTCGCGAAACAAGGTCTGCCCGACGTGCACAAGCAGCCCCTGAGCAGCGCCGAATTTCTGGAGAGCGTCACCGGCGCCCTGCAGAAACTTTGTAACGGATGCGATCTGCGTGTGACCGGCGGCGCGTTCACCTTCCCGGCCGACCCCGAACTGCTGACGCGCGCGGTGGACAATCTCGTGCGCAACGCGGCCCAGGCGGGCGCGACGGCCGTGACGCTTGAAACCAGCCGCGAAGAGGATAAGGCGGTGATCCACATCACCGACAATGGGCCCGGTCTTCCAAGGAGGACCTTGGAAAATCTGTTTGTGCCGTTCGCGGGTTCTACCCGCGCCGGCGGCGCCGGGTTAGGTCTTCCCATCGCCCGTGAACTGATCCGCGTGCAGGGCGGCGATCTCGAATTGGCGTCCACATCCGGCGCCGGGACCACCTTCGTGATCCGGTTACCTCTGTAAGTCTAAAGTGAGTCTTTATAGTGACGATGTCTGAGGCGGCTGGAGTGTTTGTGCTACTCGCGGCCATCGGGGCTGTGTTGTGGTATTACCGCTCCCGCAAATGACGAAAATGGAGTAGAGAGCGCGCCATGAGGACCAACGCATGAGCACGATCCCACAGCCTCCGAAGCGCGAGGGCGGTACGCCCCTCACCAAGCGCCTCACGCCGCGCGACATCCAGGCGCGCAAGAACGCCGATCCCATCGTCTGCATCACCGCGCACAGCGCGCCGATGGCGGGGTTCATGGATCCGCATGTCGACCTTCTCCTGGTCGGCGACAGTTTAGGCATGATGGTCTACGGCCTCGATACGACCGTCGGCGTCACGCTCGACATCATGATCGCGCACGGCAAAGCGGTCGTGCGCGGCAGTTCCAAGGCCTGCGTTATCGTCGATCTTCCATTCGGCGCCTATCAGGCCTCGCCCGTCGACGCCTTCAAGGCCGCCGCGCGGGTGATGTCGGAAACCGGCTGCGCCGGCGTGAAGCTCGAAGGCGGCGCCGTCATGGCGCCCACCGTGGAATATCTCGTCTCGCGCGGCA
>JAYSFT010000130.1:0-8797 GCA_041913245.1 Rhodospirillaceae bacterium
AGGTTAGGCCTATGAACCCCCAGGGGCGATAATCTTCGCTCGGGAGCTGTCCCTCACCGGATTCCGGTCTGGTGAAACGGCGCCCACCTAAACTCGTGGCCCATTGGGAGGTCACGCACGGCCGACGGCTTCGGCGGCTCCACTTACTTTATCGCGCCGTGGCTCCGGGAGGAGCGAAGGCGGATTCCTGGGGACTCTCACACTCTCACTTGCTGCGGGCATCATGTCGGTAGCCTCTCCTGCGGATGCCAAGGCGGTTCTGCGGCGCGCGATGCTTGAGCGCCGCCGGGCGGTGCATCGGGCCATCGGCCCGGCGGCGGCCGGCGCCGTGGCCGAGGCCGTGCTCGCGGAAATCGATCCTCGCGGAAAAATCATAGCGGGCTATTGGCCATTGGGGGACGAGCTCGACATCCGCCCCACCCTGGAGGCGCTCGCCGCCGCCGGGGCCCAGGTCGCGCTCCCCGTTGTCGCCGGGCAGGGTCATGCCCTGGTCTTCCGTCAGTGGAAGCCGGGCGACGTGCTCGAGCAGGGGCCTTTCGGCACCATGCATCCCGGCAGCCGCGCGCCGGTGGTCACCCCTGAAGTTCTCCTGGTGCCACTTATCGCATTCGACCTCGAAGGGCATCGCCTCGGCTATGGCGCCGGCTACTACGACCGCACCATCGCGGCGTTCCGCGCGAAGGGGCGGGTGACGGCCATCGGCCTCGGTTATGACGCCCAAAGGACCGATACGGTCCATGCCGACGGCCACGATCAGGCCCTCGATTGCGTCATCACCAACACGGGCGCTCTCTGGTTCGCCTGATGCGCGCCTTGCGCGAAGCGGTCTAACGGGCTTGTTCCCGGGCGCTCGGTCGGTTACCCCTCCGCCCCATGAGACTTCTATATTGCGGCGACGTGATGGGCAGAGCCGGCCGTGAGGCCGTGGCCAGGCATATCCCCGAGCTGCGTAAAACCCTCGGCCTCGACTTCGTGGTGGCGTGCGGCGAGAACGCCGCCCACGGCTTCGGCATCACGGCCAACATCTGCCAGAGCATGTTCGAGGCCGGCGTCGACGTGGTCACGCTGGGCAATCACGCCTGGGATCAGCGCGAGATCATCACCTTCATCCAGGCCGAGCCGCGCCTCCTGCGGCCCATCAACTATCCCATCGAGACGCCGGGCCAGGGCTTCGGCTTCTATATGACCGCCAAGGGCCGGCGCGTGATCGTCATCCAGGTGATGTGCCGCCTGTTCATGGACGCGCTGGACGATCCGTTCCGCGCGCTGAACGAGACTTTGAACACCCACCCCTTACGCGACGCCGCCGACGCGATCATCGTCGACGTGCACGGCGAGGCCAGCAGCGAGAAGAACGCCCTCGGCGTCATCGCCGACGGCCGCGCGTCGATGGTGGTGGGCAGCCACTCCCATGTGCCCACGGCGGACGCGCGCATCATGCCGGGCGGCACCGCCTATCAGACGGACGCGGGCATGTGCGGTCACTATGACTCGGTGATCGGCATGAAGAAGGACGTCGCGACCCAGCGCTTCGTCACCAAGATGCCGACCGAACGCCTCGAACCGGCCGACGGCGAGGGCACCCTGTGCGGTGTCTTTGTCGAGACCGACGACCGCACGGGCCTCGCGCTCCGGGTCGAGCCGGTGCGGGTGGGCGGCCTCCTGAAACAGGCGATCCCGTCTTAAAGGAAGGCCCTGCCTAGGCTATTTCCACAACATTTGGTATAACCGGGGACATTCCCCGCCGCTTATTGTAAGCAAAACAACGATGTGAGACGGCGCACGCACACGAGACGGACATGGCAGGTCATTCCCAATTCAAGAACATCATGCACCGCAAAGGCGCGAAAGACGCCAAGCGGGCCAAGCTTTTCACCAAACTCGCGCGCGAGATCACGGTCGCGGCCAAGCTCGGCCTGCCTGACCCGGCATACAATGCGCGCCTGCGCACGGCCATCAACGACGCCAAGGCCGAGAGCATGCCCAAGGACAACATCGAGCGCGCCATCAAGAAGGCGACCGGCGCCGACCAGGAGAACTACGACGAAGTGCGCTACGAGGGCCGCGGCCCCGGCAATGTCGCGATGATCGTCGAGGTGCTCACCAACAACCGCAACCGCACGGCCACCGACCTGCGCGTGGCTTTCAGCCGCAACGGCGGCGCCCTCGGCGAAAGCGGCAGCGTCTCCTACTGCTTCCAGCGCGTCGGCCAGATCCATTTTCCGCCCGCCGCCGGCGACGGCGACAAGGTGATGGAAGCCGCGCTTGAGGCCGGCGCCGACGATGTCGCGACCGACGAGAAGGGCCACGACATCTTCTGCGCGCCGGACGATTTGCACACGGTGGCGAAGGGCCTCGAAGCCGCGCTCGGCCCCGCCGAGGCCACGCGTCTCGAATGGCGTCCGACCATGACGGTCGATGTCGCGGGCGAAACGGCCGAAGAATTGATGAACCTGCTTACGGCGCTGGACGACAACGACGACGTGCAGCGCGTCGTGGCCAACTATGAAATGTCCGATGAGGTCATGGCCAAGCTTGGCGGCTGAAGACAAGATCGACGTCGCGGCGCATGGCCCGGGATGCGTTCGCATTCTCGGGCTCGATCCCGGTTTGCGTCACACCGGCTGGGGCGTGATCGAGGCCCGCGGCAACCGCTTGAGTTTCGTCGCCGACGGCGTTTTGGAGCCGGACCCCAAACTTTCGCTGGCCCAGCGTCTGCGGATTCTTTTTGTCGGCGTGCAGGACCTCGTGACGCGCTACGCCCCGCATGAATGCGCCGTTGAAGAGACCTTCGTGAACAAGAACCCCGTTTCGACCTTGAAGCTCGGCCACGCGCGCGCGGCGGTCATGCTTGCGCCGGCCACGGCGGGGGTTCTCGTTGCCGAATACAAGCCGAACCTCGTGAAGAAGTCGGTTGTCGGCGCGGGTCATGCCGACAAGGTGCAGGTCGTTGCGATGATGCGCATGCTCCTGCCCGGAAGCAGGTCGAGTTCCGAAGATGCCGCCGACGCCTTGGCCGTCGCGATCTGTCACGCCCATCACCGCGCCAGCGCGCTGCGAGGCGTGAAGTGATCGCCAAACTGCGCGGCCGTTTGGACTCTGTCGGCACCGACTTCGCCGTCGTCGATGTCGGCGGCGTCGGCTATCTCGTCTTCTGTGGTTCGCGCACCATCGCCGGGCTTCCTGGCGTGGGCGAGGCGGTCGAACTCGCCGTCGAAACCCATGTCCGCGAAGACCATATCCATCTCTACGGTTTCGCGACCGCGCGCGAGCGCGAGATGTTCAATACGCTCATGACCGTGCAGGGCGTCGGCGCCAAAGTCGCGCTCGCCATTCTGTCAGCCTTGTCGTCCGAGCAGATCGCGCAGGCTATCGGCGCCGGCGATCAGGCCGCCTTCAAGCGGGCCAATGGCGTGGGCGGCAAACTCGCCCAACGCATCGTCACGGAACTCAAAGACAAGCTCGCGGCCTTCGCCGTCGCCGGCGCGATGCTGCCGAAAGCCGCCGCTCCGGTAAAAGGCGCGGCGAAAAGCTCGGCGGTCGAGGACGCGGTCTCGGCGCTGGTCAATCTCGGTTACGGTCGCATGGAAGCTTTCGGCGCGGCGTCGCGCGCCGCGCAGGCGGCCGGCGAGGGGGCGAATTTCCAGGCGCTGATCCGGGCGTCGCTCCGTGAACTCGGAGGCGACGGTGGCTGAAGCCTCGCGTGTGATCTCGCCGGGTCGTCAGGAGGACGACGCCGACGGTTCGTTGCGCCCCAAGCGCCTGGGCGATTTCATCGGCCAGCTCCAGGTGCGCGAGAACCTCTCCGTCTTCATCGCGGCGGCGAAGGCGCGCAAGGAACCACTGGACCATGTGTTGTTGCATGGCCCGCCGGGTCTCGGCAAAACCACCCTCGCGCAGATCGTGTCGAAGGAACTGGGTGTCGGTTTCCGCGCGACGTCCGGCCCGATGATCGCCAAGGCCGGCGATCTCGCGGCCATCCTCACGAACCTCGAGGCCAACGACGTTCTGTTCATCGACGAGATTCACCGCCTCAATCCCGCCATCGAAGAAGTGCTCTATCCCGCGATGGAGGACTTCCAGCTCGATCTCATCATCGGCGAAGGGCCCGCGGCGCGCTCGGTGCGCATCGAGTTGCAGCCGTTCACGCTCGTGGGCGCGACCACCCGTTCGGGCCTGCTCACCACGCCCTTGCGCGACCGCTTCGGAATTCCCTTGCGCCTCGAGTTCTATAACGCGGCCGAGCTGATGGATATCGTCAGCCGCGGGGCGCGCGTGCTCGGCGTCGCCATGACCGAGGACGGCGCCATGGAAGTCGCCAAACGCTCGCGCGGCACCCCGCGGATCGCGGGCCGTCTCTTGAAGCGTGTGCGCGACTTCGCGTCGGTCGACGGCGTCGCGAAAGTCGATGCCGCCGCCGCCGACAAGGCGCTCAAGCGCCTCGACGTCGACGAGATGGGCCTCGACGCCATGGACCGCCGGTATCTGCGCTGTATCGCCGAACACTACGCCGGCGGCCCGGTGGGGGTGGAAACGCTCGCGGCCGCTTTGGCCGAGGAGCGCGACACGCTCGAGGACGTCATCGAACCGTTCCTGATCCAGCAGGGCCTGATCCAGCGCACGCCGCGCGGGCGCATGGTCTCCGACGCCGGTTTCCGCCAGCTCGGCCTCACGGTCCCGCGCCGCGAGCCGGCCCAGTTCGACCTTCTCGGCCGGGACGATGCGCAATGACCGGCTCCATGGTGCCCGCCGGCGGCGAACTTCGGGGCCGCATCCACGTTCTACCCGTGCGCGTTTATTACGAGGACACCGACGCCGCCGGCGTCGTGTATCACTCCAACTACTTGCGGTTCTGCGAGCGCGGACGGACGGAAATGTTAAGGGCCATCGGCGTCGAGTTGGGCGAGGTGCAGGCGAGGGACAATCTGGTTTTCGTGGTGCATACGGGCGAGATCGAGTGGCGCCGTCCGGCGCGCCTCGACGACGCGCTCACGGTGGAAACGGCGCTGACCGGCCTCGGCCGGGCGTCCGTCCACATGCGCCAGGTCGTGCGCCGCGGGGCGCAGGACATCGTGCGGTTCAACGTCCGCGTGGCCTGCATGGACCTTGCCACCAGCAAGGCCACGCCGGTCCCGGATCGTTTACGAACCAAGTTCGAAGCTTTTGTCGCCGAAGTTTGATATGGAACCCAAAATTTTTTCCCTCCCCTGAAACGGGGAGGAAGAAAACGAAACGAGACGGAATAGGTGAGCGAATGGAAAGTACGGCGTTAGCAACGGTGCCCGTGGTCAATATGTCGGCCTGGGCCTTGTTCATGCAGGCGGATATCATCGTCAAAGCGGTGATGATCGTCCTTGCCGGCATGTCCCTGTGGAGCTGGGCGATCATCTTCGACAAGATCTTCCGCCTGCGCTCGCTGTTCAAACAGGCCGAGCAGTTCGAAGAGAAGTTCTGGTCGGGCCAATCGCTGGAAGACCTGTTCGAACGCGTCGGTCAGCGCCCGCGCGAGCCGATGGCGACCATCTTCACCGCGGCCATGCGGGAATGGCGCCGCTCCTCGAAGGGCGGCGTGCCGGTCGCCTCGGGCACCGCGATGCTTCACGAGCGCATCGACCGCGTCATGAAGATCAGCCTCGAGCGTGAGATGGATCACCTCAATCGCCGCATGATCTTCCTCGCCTCCACGGCGTCCGCCTCTCCGTTCCTCGGTCTATTCGGCACGGTGTGGGGCATCATGAACACCTTCACCGCCATCGGCGCCTCGTCGGACACCAGTCTCGCCACCGTCGCGCCCGGCATCGCCGAAGCCCTGTTCGCCACCGCCCTTGGCCTCGTGGCCGCGATCCCGGCGGTCATCTTCTACAACAAGATCTCCAGCGACCTGTCGCGCTACGCCCTTCGCCTCGAGAACTTCGCCGGCGAATTCGGCGCGATCCTGTCGCGTCAGTTGGATGTGAAATCGGCTTAAGCGGAGCGCATCGTTATGGCGTCCTTCATCAAACCGTCCGCGGGGGCGAAGACCGGCCGCCGCGCGTTCCATGCGGTGGCCGAGATCAACGTCACCCCGATGGTCGACGTGATGCTCGTGCTGCTGGTGATCTTCATCGTCACCGCGCCGCTGCTCACCAAGGGCGTGGACGTGAACCTGCCGCAGACCAACGCCTCGAAGTCGCTGCCGCAGGACAATCAGCCGCTCACGCTGACGGTCCAAAAGGACGGTACGCTGACCCTGAATGAAAAGACCAACATCCAGTTCGACGCCTTGCGCGCGCAGATGACCGCGATCCGCGAAAGCAATCCGAATGTGCGCGTCTATGTCCGCGGCGACGCCGATGTGTCCTACGGGCAGATGATGCAGGTGATGGCCGAAGTTACCGGGGCGGGGATCACGCAGGTGGCCTTTGTCACGGAAAAGCCAAGAAATCCGGCTAAGCCCCGGCCATAGCCGATCAGTAAGAGTCGTTAGGGAATGCTGCGCGATACGCCAAATATGGGCCTGTTCGTCTCCGTGATGCTCCACGCGTCGGTGGTCGCCGTCGCGTGGATGGGCGTGCCGTTCCTGCAGAAGACGGTGGTCGAGACCCCGCCGGTGTTCATGGAAATCCCGGTGATCGACGAGATCACCGCCGCGCCGCCCCCGCCCACGCCGGAGCCCGTCAAGGAACCCGAGCCCGTCACGCCGACCGCCGAGCAGCCGCCGGCCGCCGAGGCGCCGCCCTCCGACGCGATGCCGCCGCCGCCGGAAAAGACCTCGCCGCCCCAGGAGATCAAGAAGGCCGACGTGCCGGTCGTGAAGCCGCCGCCGCGCAAGCCCGCGCCCCCGGACACGAAGAAGCGCGACGTCGCGATGCTTCAGGATCTTTTGAAGGACATGCAGAAGAACGCGCCGAAGCCCAAGCCCCAGGCGGAAAGCAAGACTACCGACACAGCCAAGAACCTCGCGCCCAGCATCGGCGAGCGCGCGACCATGACCGAGAAGGACGCCATTATCCGCCACATCGAAAGCTGCTGGCGTATCGACCCCGGGACTGAAGGCGTGGCCAACATGGCCGTCGAGGCGCGCGTGTTCCTCAATCCGGACGGCTCGGTGCAGAAGTTCGAATTCGTCGACATGGCGCGCTATTTCGTCGATGCCCAGTTCCGCACGTTGGCGAACTCGGCCCGCAACGCGGTGCTCGGCTGCGGCAAGATCCCGATGATCACGCCGGCGAACTACGCCACCTTTAAAGAAATGGTCCTGAACTTTTCGCCTCAAGGACGCATTAACTAAGCTTGAGGCGCCGATTGAACGTTTGCGGACGTTCGCTTGAAAATGCGACACGCCGTCGCCACAATTGCAATGGAAGCTCTCCCTCCCGGGGTGAGTGTAACTGCGGAGCGAATTCGTGATTCATTTGAAGAAGATTGCCGGCGCCGGCGTTGTGGCGGCCCTGATGGCCCTGTTCGTGCCGCGGGCCGAGGCGCAGGTGCGCCTCGACATCACCCGCGGGCGTGTCGAGCCGATGCCCATCGCCGTCACGGTGTTCCCGGGCGCGAGCCCCGAAGTCCAGCAGCTCGGCCGCGACATCTCGCAGATCATCACCGCCGACCTCGAGCGCTCGGGTCTCTTCCGCCCGCTCGATCCCAAGGGCTTCCTTCAGGAACTCACCTCGCTCGACGTGCAGCCGCGCTTCCAGGACTGGCGCACATTGGCGGCGCAAGCCCTCGTGCAGGGCGCGGTCGAGCCGCTTCCGAACGGCCAGGCGCGCGTCGCGTTCCGTCTGTGGGATGTGTTCGGCGGCCAGCAGATGGAAGGCCAGGCCTACACCACGCAGCCCGAGAACTTCCGCCGTGTCGCGCATCTGATCGCCGACCGCATCTACACCGCCATCACCGGCGAAACCGGCTACTTCGATACGCGCATCGTCTACATCGCCGAAAGCGGCCCTCCTCTGGAACGCGTGAAGCGTCTCGCGATCATGGATCAGGACGGCGCCAACAACCGCTATCTCACCAACGGCGCCAATCTCGTGCTCACGCCGCGCTTCTCGCCGACGGCGCAGGAGATCACCTACATGTCCTACTTCCGCAACGTGCCGCGGGTGTACCTGTTCAACATCGACACGGGCCGCCAGGAAGTCCTGGGCGATTTTCCGGGCATGACGTATGCGCCGCGCTTCACGCCGGACGGAAACAAGGTGCTGCTGTCCATGGCGACGAACGGCAACTCGGAGATCTATGAGATGGATCTGCGCACCCGCAAGACCGCGCGCCTCACGGATCATCCGGCGATCGATACCTCGCCGAGTGCGTCTCCCGACGGTTCCCAGATCACCTTTGCGTCCGATCGCGGCGGCAGTCAGCAGATCTACGTGATGAACGCCGACGGAGCCGACCCGAAGCGCATCAGTTTCGGCCAGGGGAAGGGCCGGTACGCCACCCCGGTCTGGTCGCCCCGCGGCGACCTCATCGCCTTCACCCGTTACGCCACCTCGGACGGAAACTTTTTTATCGGCGTCATGAAGCCGGACGGCTCGGGCGAGCGCCTGCTGGCCCAGGGATTCCTGGTCGAGGCTCCGACCTGGGCCCCCAACGGCCGCGTGCTGATGTATTTTGCCCAGTCGCGCAACGGTGGCCGCACGCGGCTCTACTCGATCGACCTAACGGGTTATAATCAAAGGGAAATTATCACGCCGCAGGATGCGTCAGATCCGGCGTGGTCGCCGCTTATTCCCTGATTTACACGATTGGTCTTGCATTCAATGTAACAAGGGTTTAGCTGCGGCCTTCGTTGTGCACCGCACAGCGTTGGCTGCTG
>JAYSFT010000131.1:0-8612 GCA_041913245.1 Rhodospirillaceae bacterium
CACCGGTGATGTAGGCCACCGCGCATTTCGCGGCGAGCACGCCGGAGGCTTGCAAAAGGAGCGTCGATTTTCCGATGCCGGGATCGCCGCCCACCAGGATCGCCGAGCCCGGCACGAGGCCGCCGCCGCACACGCGGTCCAACTCGCCGATGCCGGTAATCCGGCGCGGCGGCGGAGTCCCTTGGGTCTTGAGATCGACGAAGGCGATCTTGCGTCCGGCCTTGCCGCCCAGGCCCTTCGGCGCGCTCTCGCGCGGCGCTTCCTCGGCGATGGTGTTCCACTCGTTGCAGGCATCGCACTTGCCGGCCCACTTCGTATAAGTCGCGCCGCAGTTCTGGCAGACGAAGCTGGTCGTTGATTTAGCCATGGACCCTCACCGCCTCGCTCCGCTCGGCACCCTCTCCCGCTTGCGGGAGAGGGCTGGGGTGAGGGGCTTCGCCCCATTCATTTGCGGACCTGCATCTTGATCGGCCCTTCGGCGCGGCCGTGCACGAACTGATCGACGAATTCGTTGCCGCTCGTGTCCACGGTCTTGGCGTCGCCCACCCAGATCAGCTTGCCCTGGTATAGCATGGCGATGCGGTCGCCGATTTTCTTGGCCGAATGCATGTCGTGGGTGATCGAAAGCGCGGTGATGCCCTGCTTGCGCACCGTGGATACGATCAGGTCGTTGATGACGTCGCCCATGATCGGGTCCAGGCCCGTCGTCGGTTCATCGAAAAACACGATCTCCGGCGAACTCGCGATGGCGCGCGCCAGGCCCACGCGCTTTTGCATCCCGCCCGAAAGCTCCACCGGCAGAAGCTCGGCCACGTCGGCGGCGAGGCCGACCTTGGCCAGCGTCTCGATGGCTTTTTCCTTGGCTGCCTTGCGGCTCATGTGCTCGGCCTGGATCAATCCGAACGCCACGTTTTCCCACACCGGCAGGCTGTCGAACAGCGCGCCGCCCTGGAACAGCATGCCGAATTTCCGGTTCACCGCTTCGCGGTCGGCGGGACGGCGGTGCGTGACATCCTGGCCGTCGACTTCGATGACGCCCGAATCCGCCAGCAGGATGCCGATAATGCATTTCAGGAGCACCGATTTGCCGGTGCCCGAGCCACCGATCACGACCACAGACTCGCCCTTGGCGATGTCCAGGGTCACGCCGTCGAGAACCTTCTTCTCGCCGAAACCCTTTTTCACGTCCTTGAGGCTGATCTTTGGAACGGTCATGTCAGGTCCCAAAGAACAATTCGGTGATGACGTAGTTGAACGTCAGGATCAGGATCGAGGACGAGACCACGGCGTTGGTGGTCGCAGCGCCCACGCCCTGCGCGCCGCCCTTCGAGTTGTAGCCCGAGTAGCAGCCCATCAAAGCGATGATGAAGCCGAACACGGCGGCCTTCACCAGGCCCGAGATCACATCGAGCGGCTCCAGGAACGAAACGGTGTTGCTGAGATAGATGCCGGCGTTGAAGTCGAGCTTGTACACCGCGACCATGTAGCCGCCGAACACGCCGATGACATCGGCGACCAGCACCAGGGCCGGCAGCATCAGAAGGCCGGCGATCAGGCGCGGGGCCACGAGATACTTGAACGGGTTGGTGGACAGGGTCGTGAGCGCGTCGATCTGTTCGGTCACGCGCATGGTGCCGATCTCCGCGGCCATGGACGCGCCGATGCGTCCGGCCACCATGAGGCCGGCGAGCACAGGTCCCAGCTCGCGGGTCAGCGAGATCACGACGACATTTGCGATGGCGCTTTCGGCCGAGAAGCGCGCGAAGCCGGTGTAGCTTTGCAGCGCCAGCACCATGCCGGAGAAGATCGCCGTCAGGCCCACGACCGGCAGCGAATAGTAGCCGATGTCGATCATCTGGCGGCCGACGAGGCGCGGATAGAACGGCGGGCGCACGCAATGCGAGATCGCGGTGGCGGTGAAAATCATCAGCCGGCCGAGATGGCCGAAGAAAGCGAGAACCACGGCGCCGATGGTCGCCAAAAAATTCATGAGAACGAATTCATTTCACATATTGCCGCGCGTAACGCGCGCCGAGGCTGGTGAGGATCTCGTAGGAAATCGTGCCCGCCTGCGCGGCGATATCGTCCACCGAAATATGGCTGCCGAGGAGTTCAATGGCCGCGTCGGGCCCGAGGCTTGAATCCGGGACCGCGGAAACGTCGAAGATGGTCAGATCCATGGAGACACGGCCCGCCACAGGCACCTTGATATCGTCAATATACCCATGCCCGCGCGGGGAGAACGAACGCAACAGGCCGTCGGCATAACCTATTGAAACCGTTGCCAATTTCGCCCCGTCTTGAGCCGTGTAGCTGGCACCATATCCAACGGGTGCGGCAGCGTCAACGCGCCGGACCTGCAGGATCTTGCCCGAAAGGCGCACCGCCGGAATCATGGGGTTTGGCTTTCCGGACAAGGGATTGGCGCCGTACAGCGCGATGCCCGGGCGTGCGAAATCAAAGTGGTAGGCGGGGCCCAGGAAGATGCCCGAGGAGTTCGTGAAGCTCCCCTTCGCGTCCGGGAACTTGCCCCGGAAGGTTTCCAGGGCCGAGGCGAACTTGCGCTGCTGCGCGCCGTTCATCGGGGTGTTTTCCTCGGCGCAAGCGAGATGGCTCATCAGCGCCAGCGGGTGAAGGCCCACAAAACCGTCGGGATCGCTCATCAGCCCTTCAAACTCGCGCGCCGTCAGGCCGAGGCGGTTCATGCCCGTGTCGATATGCACCAGGCTTTCCATGAGCACATCGTTGCCCTGCGCGAAGCCGCGCCAGCGTTCGATCTGCGCAGGCGAGTTCAGGACCGGCACCAGGCGGAAAGCGGCGAAGTCGCGCTCGGTGCCTTTGTTGGGCCCGTGCATGACGACGATGCGCGGGCCGTCGCCAATGGCCGCGCGCAAAGTCAGGCCTTCGTCCAGATGGGCCACGAAGAAGGTCGCGCAGCCGGCGTCCCTGAGGGCTTTTCCGACCGGCTCCGCGCCCGTCCCATAAGCATCGGCTTTCACCACCGCGCCCATCTCGCAGGCGGGGCCGACCCGGCGTTTGAGCAGCCGCCAGTTCTCCACGATGGCGGCGAGGTCCACGGTCAGGAACGCGCCGGCGCGCTCGCCCGGAGAGGAGGAAACAGGTGTGGAACGCATGCCGCGTGTATGGCCGGAACCACCCCTTTCGGCAAGGGGTGGGGACTAATCCTCGATGGGGGGCGGCAGGTGGCTCTGGTCAATCAAATCGCTGAAATGCGTGTAGTTCGGATCGAAATAGAGCCGCACGGTGCCGATCGGACCGTGGCGCTGCTTGGCCACGATGGCTTCGGCCACGTTATGGGCCTGCTCGCAGCGCTGCTGCCAGTTGGTATGGCGTTCGGCGAACTTGTCGCTGCTTTCTTCGGGGCGCTGCGAAGGCTCGGCCCGCTCCAGGTAATACTGTTCGCGGTAGACGAACATGACCGCGTCGGCGTCCTGCTCGATGGAGCCCGATTCACGAAGGTCGGCCAACTGCGGGCGTTTGTCTTCGCGCTGTTCGACCGCGCGCGAAAGCTGCGAGAGCGCCAGGACCGGGACATTGAGCTCTTTCGCCAGCGCCTTGAGGCCGCGGGTGATGGCCGATACTTCCTGGACGCGGTTCTCGGATTTCTCGCTACGGCTCGCGCCGATGAGTTGCAGATAGTCGATGACGATGAGGCCGAGGCCGGGCGATCCGTCGGCCGTCTTGTTCTGGCGCGCGAGGCGGCGGCAGCGGGTGCGGATGGTCGAGACCGTCACGGCCGGCGTGTCGTCGATGTACAGCGGCGTTTCACTGACCTCCTGGCTCGCCACCACGAGGCGGCTGAAATCGTCGTTGGACAGGCCTCCGGTGCGGATCAGATGGCTGCTGATCTTCGAACGCTCGGCCAGGATACGCGTGGCGAGCTGTTCCGAAGACATTTCGAGCGAGAAGAACGCCACCAGCTTGCCGCGGTCTTCGGCGCGGTCGGTGGTGCGGTAGTAGTGTGCGGCGTTGAAGGCGATGGTGGTCGCAAGCGCGGTTTTACCCATCGACGGTCTGCCGGCGAGGATGATCAGGTCCGACGGGTGCAGGCCGCCGAGCTTCTTGTCGAGATCGAGGAGGCCGGTGGTGACGCCGGCCAGCGCGCCCTCGCGCCGATGGGCGGCTTCGGCGAGATTGATGGCGGTGACGAGCGCGGTGCCGAAGCTCTGGAAGCCGCCTTCGAGCGTGCCCTCCGACGCTAGGTTGAACAGCACCTGTTCCGAGGCTTCGATCTGCTGCACCGCCGTTTCGTCCGGCGTCGCGTCGAAGGCCTTGTTGACGATCTCCTCGCCGAGTTCGATCAGCTCGCGGCGCAGAAAAAGGTCGTAGATCAGCTTGCCGTATTCGGTCGAGTTGATCACCGTCACCGCGCCGGCGGCGAGGCTGGCGATGTATTTCATGCCGCCCGCGCTGACCACTAGGTCGTCGCGTTCCAGGTACGTCTTCAGCGTCACCGGGTTCGCCTGGTGGCCCTGTTCGATCAGCTTGCCGCAGGATTCGAAGACGCGCCCGTTCACCGGATCGGCGAAGTGGGCCGGGCGCAGGAATTCATGCACGCGCTCGTAAGCGCGGTTGTTCATCAGGATGGCGCCCAGCAGCGCGCGCTCCGCCTCATAGTTGTGCGGCGGAGTGCGAAGAGCCTGCCCGGCGGCGTCTGCCGGCTCTGTGACGCGAAGTGGAGTTGCCATTTTTAAGAAGAGTGTCCCCTTGAGAGTCTCCTCTTAGAGACTTAGCGCCGCAAGGACAATCAGCGATGGTCTGTGGATAACGTGGATATCGGGGGCGCTCGAAAATCACGGGCAGGTTGCGCACTATATGGACATCGCTTGGACACGGTTTCGCCCGGGAGGCGGGAAAGTTCCGCCGTCTTTATGCGTTATTTCTTCACGTACGGAGAAATGAAATGAACCGCAAAGCGCGCACATTCGCCCGCCTCCTCGCCCCTGCGTTAATCATTATGGCCGGCGTGGGCACCTACACCTTTTCGCTTCAGGGCCGTCTCGACGACACGGTGAAGTCGTTCGACGCCCTCGAGCAGGACCGCAATCAGTGGAAGTCGAAAGCCGAGGCCGCCGAAGGGTTGATCGACGGCGCGTCGGCGTCGCTCGATCAATGCAGCGCGCAAGTCGATGAGTTGAAGTCGCATCTCGCGGCCGGCGTGCCGTCGCCGCGTGAGCCGCGCTTATAGATGCCGCGCGGGGCCATCGTCCCTCCTTTCTGTGTAACTGGACCCATCGCCGGTCATTGTTCCAGGCGTTGCACCGCATTTTTCCGCGCAGAGTGCGCTGCGAAAGACCGGTGTTTCTTGGCCAATCGCCGGCGTGAGCGTATAGTTATGCCGCTGTATCATGCGGAGGTTAACGAGGGTGCGAGCCCTCACAACGGGAGGATTTAGAATGGGTGGTGCTGGTGCTGCCGTGCGTCTTCTCGCCTTAGCAGTCTTTGTTGTTGCGGGAGCCGGCGTTTACGCGATGGTGCTGAAGAGCGACCTCAAGGCCGCCGAGGTCCAACTCAATACGATCGCCAAAGATCGCGACCTCTATAAAACGCGCGTCGAACAATACGCTTCTCAAAGTAAGGATGACTCCCGCTCGCTCGCGAGCTGTGAAGCCCAGGTCACCGACCTGACGGCGCAGCTCCAGGCCGCGACGGCGAAACCCGCCGGCCGCCGCTAACCGAGGCGCGACGACCGGGCCGCCGGCCGGTATCCGCCGGCCGGCGGCCTCGCGCCCATTTTTCTTGCCAAGTCGGGGCGCCTCTGCCCTCATGCCGCCGCTCGTCTTGCGCGGATTTTTCAGACATGGATCTCGTCACGTTCTTGCAGGCGGCCTTCCTCGGCTTGGTCGAGGGGCTGACTGAATTCCTGCCGGTGTCGTCCACCGGCCATCTCATTCTTCTCATCGATCTGCTCGGCTTTCAGGGGCCGCCCGGAAAGATGTTCGAAATTGTCATCCAGCTCGGCGCCATTCTCGCGGTGGTGTGGGTCTACCGGGTGAAAATCTTCAACGTCGTGATCGGCGTCTTCTCCGAACCCGCGGCGCGGAAGTTCACCGTCAACCTCCTGCTCGCCTTCCTGCCGGCGATGGTGATCGGCGTGTTCGCCTATTCGTTCATCAAGAGCGTTCTTTTCTCGCCCTGGGTGGTCAGCATCGCATTGATCGTTGGCGGCATCGCGATCCTGGTCATCGAGCGCGCGCAAAAAACCGCGTGTTATCATGCGCCCGAGGACATACCCTGGCCGAAGGCGCTGGCGGTCGGCCTGTTCCAGTGCATCGCGATGATCCCGGGGGTTTCGCGCTCCGGCGCCACCATCATGGGCGCGCTCCTGGTCGGCGTCGAGCGCCGCGCGGCGGCCGAATTCTCGTTCCTGCTGGCGATCCCGACCATGCTCGCCGCGACCGTCTACGACCTCTACAAGAACCGCGATGTGCTGACGACGGACAATCTTTCCATCATCGCCGTGGGTTTCCTCGCCGCGTTCCTGGTGGCCTTCGCGGTGGTGCGCACGGTGCTGAACTTTATTTCCAGGCACGGCTTCACGCCGTTCGCGATCTATCGGATCGCGCTTGGCGTCGTCATGTTGATTGTTCTGACCCTGCGGACCTAGCTCACGGCCGGTTTCGGCCGCGGCTGTTTGGCGCGGATCTCGTCAGGCCATGTGCTTTTGATGAAGGCCAGCACCGCCCAGATATCGTGGTCGGTGAGCACATCATTGAACAGCGGCATGTCGGTCTCATAGTCGTCGCCCAGGCCGTCCTTGATGATCAGGAACAGCCGGCCGTCCGAGTGATGCCAGGTATGGCCGGTCGGATCGTGCGGCGGCGCGGGCAGTCGTCCGTTCGGCAGATGTTTCATCCAGTCCGGCTGGCCTTCGAGATTCGCGCCGTGACAGGCCGCGCAATGATCGGCGTAGACCTGCTGGCCGTGCGCCACGAGGCGCGCATCCGTGTGATCGGCGCTGGTGGCCGGCTTATTCTTCGTCGCCCAGATCGCCGCGGCGCCCAGCACGGCAAGGGTGATGGGGCCCGCGAACAGTAGGGCTTTGACGAACGGCGTCATCCCCGGAAGTCCGCGAAATGCACGGCGCCGGCTTCATTGCCGATCAGCAGGCGGTCGCCGTCCGGATTCCAGGTCATGGCGGTGACGGGGCTGCCGGTGGGATCGAGGATGCCGATGGTGTTCACGGATCCCGGTTGCCCGACGAGCACGCTGCCGTCTTCGAACCCGGCGGCCACGATGTCGAGTTTAGGATTGGCGGCCACGGTGCTCACCAGCGCGCCGTCCGACGCCGAACCGAATTCCGCCGGCGGTTTGCCCATCGGGCCGCTGCCGGAAAAAGGCCAGCAGATCACGCTGTCCGATCCCGTCGTCGCCAGGAAGTGGCCGCGGCGGGTGAAGGCGATATTGCGCACTTTTCCCGGATAACCGGTCATGCGCATATGCTCGCCGTCCGACAAGCGCCAACCGTGCAGCGCGTTCTCCTGCATGGCGGTGACGAGATAGTCGCCGTCCGGCGACCATGCGGGCTGGAGGTGCGAGCCGCGCCATTCCAGGACCGAGGCGGCCGCGGTGCTGGCCAGCCACCACAGACTCACGCCGTTGTAGTGCGAAACCGCGATGCGCTTGCCCTTGGGATTGATGGCGAGACCGCCCACGGTGCTCGTGTGCGCGAGCTCGCGCAACTCGCCCTTCTTGTTCATGACGGTCGCCACCTTGCCGACCGCGAAGACGCGCATGCCCGCGCCGGCATGGGACGTGACGTGTTCGATCCACTTGCCCTTGTTTTCCCACAAGGTCTCCGCCGACCCGACGGCGGCGATCTTCACCAGCTTGCCGTCGTCGCCGCCCGAGAGGAACGTGCCTTTCTCGATGTCGGCGGCGAGGGACAGGCACGCGCCCTTGTGGGCGCCGACGACGATGGGGGCGGCGTCCGGCGTTTCGCTGTCGAAGAGACGCACGGATCCGTCGCCGAATCCCATCGCCATGAGCCGGCCGTTCTGCGCGGCGGCCACGGCGTAGTCGCCGAACTCCCATGAGGCCACGCGGCCTTGCGCTTTTTGATGAGACACGGCGCGGGTCTTACGCCACGCAGGCTTCGAAGCCGGCCTTCAGCGCCGCTTCGGTGTCGGCATCGATCTTGCGGCCGATGAACACGAGGCGGCTCTTGCGCTTGTCCTTCGCCGGCCACGCGCCGGTGTAGTTGCCTTCCGACACCATGTGAACGGCCTGGAACACGAAACGCTCGTCCTTGCCCTGCATGTTCAAGATGCCCTTGGCGCGCAGCAGATCCTGGCCTTTCGTGCGCAGGACTTCGTTGATCCACATGTCGAACTTCTGCTCGGAGACCGGCGTGTCGGTGGTCAGCGAGATGCTGCGGATCGCTTCGTCGTGCACCGGGTTGACCGCGCCATGGTCGTGCCCGTGGTCGTGCCCATGGTCGTGATGGTGATCATGGTGGTGATGATCGTGGCCATGATGGTCGTGCCCATGATCATGCCCATGATCGTGATGGTCATGATCATGGCTGTGATCGTGGGTCGGGTCGAAGGCGTGGCCGTGCAGGAAGCACGGATCGTGTTCCAGGATGCGCT
>JAYSFT010000132.1:0-8586 GCA_041913245.1 Rhodospirillaceae bacterium
GCGGTTTGCGCGGCGGCCGGCGCGATGGTGAGGGTGGAAAGAAGCGCGGCGGCGCTGACGGAAGCAAGCACGCGGCGCTTGGCCGCGGACGAATAATGAAGACCCGCAGACGACCTGTCGGAAATCATAGCCAGTTCCCCTTTTCCTGTGGACGGCTTCCCCCGTCCGGGTGTGATAACGCTCGCTCATCCTCCAGTTGCGCGCGCGGGCGACCCCTCGTCCGCGCGCTCTCCGCATCCGCTGTCCGCGGACGGCGAAAGTGGTGCCATAAAAAGACTTGCCGGTTGATCGCCGGGCTGTTTCCCTAGGCAGCCCAGGCTCCCCTTATTTAATTTCGTCCTAGGAAGATTGACCGAATAACCCGATGAAATCAATGATTTCCCGGATTTTCCTATATCGCGCAGGCTTGTTACAAAGCGGTTCGGGAGCCCGATGGCAGGGTCCGTAAAAGATAGCCCCCAGGCGCTGTTTAGAGACGCTACGGCGGCCCATCAGGCCGGCCGCCTCGACGAAGCCGCCCGCCTGTACCGGCGCATCCTGGAAGTTAGGCGCGCATACCCGGATGTGCTCCATCTTTTGGGCGTGATCGAACATCAGTGCGGAAATCACGCCGCCGCCGCCGCCCTCATCCGCGAAGCCATCGGACTTGAAACCGGCCTGCCCGCCTATCACAACAATCTCGCCGCGGCGCTCATCGCCCTAAAAGACTTCGCCGCCGGCCTTGAGTCGGCGCGGCGCGCGCTCGCGCTCGCGCCCGACTACATCCACGCGAGGAACAATATCGCCGCCGGGCACTATTGGCGCGCGCGCGTCGCACAGGACGAACACCGATACTTGGACGCCGCCGCCGATTACCGCGCGGCGCTGGCGGTCGACCCCGCCCATGCCGAAGCCCACTGCAATCTCTGTTTCGTGCTGACCATGATGGAGGATTACCCCGGC
This sequence comes from Rhodospirillaceae bacterium, assembly GCA_041913245.1. Lineage (GTDB taxonomy): Bacteria > Pseudomonadota > Alphaproteobacteria > Rhodospirillales > Rhodospirillaceae > SHVO01. Next base: position 943 of record JAYSFT010000132.1, read on the forward strand.
GCCGTCGCGCACGGCCGCGCCGCCATCGCCGCGCGTCCCGACTATACCGACGCCCACAATAATCTTGCTTACGCCGAGCATATGTCGGGCGACCTCGACGCGGCCGAAGCCGGCTATACAAAAGCCCTAGCCATCGATCCACATTACGCACCCGCGCTCAACAATCTCGGCAACATCTTCAAGGAGCGCGGCCGGCAGGAACGCGCCGCCGACGCCTTCCGCCGCGCCATCGCGTGCGTGCCCGACTTTGCCCGCGCCCATTTCAACCTGGCCGACGTCGTCACATTCACGCGCGGCTCGACCGATCTCGAACGGCTCCGGGCGCAAGCGGACCTCATCGCGGGCCTCGCGCCGGAGCAGGCACGCTACATCCACTTCGCGATGGGCAAGGCCCTCGCCGATCTCGGCGAAGCCGACGCCGGCTTCCGGCACACGCTCGCGGGCAACGCCGTCGTTCGCCGCATGATCCGCTACGACGAAGCGGCCGCGCTGAAAGAGATGCGGGACGCTCCGTCTCACGCCGTCGCGCCGGGCGGCGGCGCGCCCTCGAACGTTCCCGTCTTCATCGTCGGCATGCCGCGCTCGGGAACCACCCTGGTCGAACAGATCCTCGCCTCGCATCCCGCCGTACGCGGCGGCGGCGAACGGCGCGATTTCGCAGCCGCTTTACGCCTTAGCGGTCCGCGCGATACGCGCCGCCTCGGTGAAAACTACCTGACCCGCCTTCCCGGGCTGGGCAAAGGGCAAACCCGCGTCACCGACAAGCTCCCCGCGAATTTCCTGCATGCGCGCCTCATTCACGCCGCGCTTCCCGGCGCGCGCATCATCCATGTGACGCGCGACCCCGCCGACACCTGCGTCTCCGCCTTCTCGAAACTGTTCGACGTCGGGCAGGAATTCACCTACGACCTCGCCGAACTCGGCCGTTATTACGTGGCTTATCGGCGGCTCATGGAGGTCTGGCGCGCGGAGCTGCCGGCCCACGCCTTCACGGAAATCGCCTATGAATCCCTGGTAGGCGATCTCGAGCGCGAAACGCGGCGCCTCCTGGTCTTCTGCGACCTCGCCTGGGATCCCGCCTGTCTCGCTTTCCACAAGAACACGCGCGTCGTGCAGACCGCCAGCGCGACGCAAGTGCGCAAACCCATTTATGCCGGCTCCATCGGCCGCGCGAACGCGGTGAAAGCCCATATCGGCCCCCTCCTCACGGAACTCGCGAAGCTGTAAGCTTCGATCATGCGTTTCGCGGCAGTCGCTCTTTTCGGGATGTTCGCCCTCGCCGCGCCGGCGATGGCCGCGGCCATTGGCGACAACGCCGCCGACGTCAGCGTGAAAACGCCCGCCTATGAAAAGGATAGAGGTCCCATCGTCGCTGTCGATGCGGGCCATATGAACTATCACACTATCGACGGCCGCTTCGGGCCGTTCGCGAGACTGCTGTCGAATGACGGATTCCGCGTCATGCCGCATACCGGCGTCTTCACGGCCGAAGCGCTTTCCGGTGTCTCGATCCTTGTGATCGCGAACGCGCTCAACCCGGCGAATGTAAATCAGTGGTCGCTGCCGACCCCGTCCGCTTTCACCGCCGATGAAATCGCCGCGGTGAAAACATTTGTCGAGAACGGCGGGTCCCTTCTTCTGATCGCCGACCACATGCCGTTTAGCGGCGCGGCGGCGGATCTTGCCTCGGCTTTTGATGTGACGTTCTTCAACGGCTTTGCATTTCACATGCCCGAGCCGCGTCCGGTGGATTTTTTCACGAATGCCGACGGATCGCTCGGACAGGACTTGATCTTCGCCGGACGCTTGAACACCGATCACGTCGCGCGTGTCGCGACATTCACGGGCTCGGCCTTCCGCGCGCCGGAAAAAGCGCGGCGCCTGCTCGTGCTCACGGACGATTACCAGATCGTCATGCCCCAGACGGCGTGGGCCTTTTCACCGCAAACGCCGCGCATCGCCGGCGGCGGACTCCTGCAAGGCGCCGTGATGGCCCACGGCCGCGGCCGCCTCGCCGTCTTCGGCGAAGCCGCCATGTTCTCCGCGCAGGTCGAAGACAGCAACGGCAACCGCATCGGCTTCACCGTCCCCGGCGCCGAAGGCAACAAACAGTTCGCATTGAACGTCGCCCATTGGCTCGCGGGCCTGCTCGGACCGTAGAGCTCCGTTACGGCGCCCGCTCAAATCTTCCGGCATTCACATGCTGATAGATCTCCGTCGCCTTTCCGCTTGCGTCGACTTTGAAAACATAGCGGTTGGCCGCGCCGAAGCCCGCGTCCAGTTCCAGCGGATGGTCGAGGGTAAAGATATTCGGACCCGACGGACGGAAGGTTCCGCGTCCATCGATGATCAGGCCGCCGTCGCCGCTGTCTTTCACTTCCATCGGCGGGCGCGCCGGACCGGGATTCGTCTGCGGCTGCCGCGGGATATCGTTGTACAGGCCGGTGTATTTCGCGAGGTCGACCTTCGCGTTCTTGTCGTAAGGCAGCGCGCCGAGGAAGTGGCTCAGCACCAGATCGCGCATCCCGGCGTGCGACATCTGAGGCATCACCTTGCCCTCGACCTTCGCGCCGGTCTTGGGGATCTCGACGTTCGGGCGCGGCGCGCCGCCGCCGATCAGCGTCATGAAAATCCCAACGTCCGAATCCGGCATCAGGAAGAACATCGAGTAATGTTGCAAGCTCCCGTACTGCTCCATCAGACGTTCACCGTTGTAGTCATAGGTGAAGAAATGCATGCCGAACCCGCTGGCGCCGGGGATGCTCTGCCGGTGCTGCGTATGCACGAGGTCCCACGTCTTCTGGCTGAGCAGCGCCTTTCCGGGGCCGCTGCCTTCGGTGATGTTGGCGATCAGCCATTTCGACATGTCGGCCGTGGTTGAAACGTTGCTGCCGGCCGCGGCGAGATGCGGGCTCAGCGTCGGATACGGCAGCGGCACGGCCACGCCGTTTTCGACAAACGCATATTGCACCGCCATGTTGGGCGGCGGTTGGTCGCCGACCGCGAGTTCGGTGTTGATCATGCCGAGCGGCTTATAGATGTTGTCGCGCAGATAATCCGGCAGGCCCTGCCCGGTGATGTCCTCGATCATGAAGCCGAGGACGCCGCTGCAGATATTGCAGTAGACCGACACGGAATCGCGCTTGCGCCAGAAATCCGGCATCACGCTCTTGACGATGTCGGCGGACAACGGCGTCTTGGTGGTTTCCGGCGTGATGTCGAGGTTTTTGCCGTTCCCGGCAAATCCGCCGCGATGGGTCAGAAGATCCCAGATCAGCACGTCCTCGCCGTTGTTCTTCGGCAGTTGGAAACGCTTGAGGTACTTGTTCACGGGATCGTTCAACGAGGCGATCTTGCCGCGCTCCAGAAGCTGCGCGACCGAGACGCCGATGAACTGTTTGGTGGTCGAGGCGATGCGCGTTTGCGTGACGGCCGGATCGAACGCCTTCCCGCTCGCCACGTCCTGATAGCCGTAGCCCTTCATGAACAGGACTTTGTCGCCCTGGATGACCGTGAATCCGAGGCCGGAGACCCGGTGGTCCTTCACGATCTGCCCGAAAACCTCGTCGGCCCACTTGCCGATCGCCGCCGGCTGAAGCTTTTCCGCCGGCACCGCCGCCGCGGCCGGAACCGCGCTCCCGGCGATGAACGCCGCCGCGAGAACAAACCGCCGCAAGGCCTTTACGTCCGTCATGAGACCGTCTCCCCTAAAAGGCGGCCCTTCGAAAGGACCGTCTTCATCTTACGCTTTGTTCGCTACATCTTGAACTGGATACCGGCCCGGAACGTCCGGCCGATACAGTCGTAGGTCTGCCCCGTGCAGGGCATGGTCGAGTGCGCGGTGCCCGCCGGCCCCTGGGCCTGGATCGCCGGGTCCTTGTTCGCGAGGTTGCGGATGCTCAGGAAGGCTTCCGCTTCGCCGCTGTCGTTCTGCAGGAACATGTACCGCAGCGACACGTCCATATAGAAAGCGCCCGGCAGGCGGTTGATGTTCTGGGTCACGTTCAAGGTGGTGGACACCGGACAGCCTGTCGTGCACTCGACGTTGGTGACGTTATAGAAACCCGAGCTGAACCCGCGGCCCGTCCATGTGACGCGGATCGGGTCGGCGGCGTAGGTCGCCATCAGGGTGTACTTCCACTTGCGGATATTGGCGTTGCCCACCGTGTTGACGATGCCGATGCCGGTCCCCGGGTCCTGGAGTTCCTTCAGGTAACGTGTCGCCATGGCGCGCAGCGACAGATCGCCGCTCCAGTCCTCGACCAGGCTATCCATGGACGCGCGATAGCTCGCTTCGAGGTCCAGGCCGCGATTGGTGCGTTTGATGAAGTTGGTCGGCTGGATGCGCACGATGGACAGGATGCCCGTGACCGGGTCGAACACCAGTGAATTGCAGAACGCCGTTTCACCGCGGAAGCAGCGGTCCGGCACGTCCTGGCGCCCGACGGTGCCGATCGCGTTCTTGATGTTGATGTTGAAATAGTCCGCCGAGGCCTGGAAGCCCGGCAGGAACGTGGGGCTGAACACCGCGCCGATCCCCGTCGTATCCGCCTTTTCCGGCACAAGGTTGCGGTTGCCCGAGGTTTCCGACTGGATGTTGGTCGGCACGCCGCCGCGGAACGGATCATTCACGAGGTTCCCGACGAAAATCCCCGATGCGAAAAGATCGACGTTATTGGGGGCGCGGATGTCGCGCGACTGCGTGAAGCGGAAGCGGATGTCGTCGACCGGGCTGTACGTCAGGCCCGCTTTCCAGGTCGTCACGTAACCGGACGTGGAATAGCTGGTCGCGCGCACCGCGCCGTTGAAATCGAGCGCCTTTGCCCAGGCCGCGTTGTCCGCCAGCGGGATGACGGTTTCGATGAAACCTTCCGTCACCGAATATTTGCCCTGCGTCGGGCGCGAATTGCCGACGAACGAGTCGTTGGCGGCGTTGCGCGCGCTCTCGATGCCGCCGACTTTTTCCGTGCGGTGTTCCGCGCCGAACGCCAGCGACACCGGCCCCGCCCACAGCGCGAACGGCTCGCCCGCGGCCGAGGCGGCGTAGACTTCCTGGCGGTAGCTTTCATAGGCGTAGGACCAGCCGGCCACATAGTCGGCGGCGGCGGCGGAATTCACGCCCACGCCGAAGACGTTCCAGGGAACGCATCCGTTGGCGGGATTGACGAGGGTCGAGCGGCAGACGATGGCTCCGCTCGGCGCGCGCACCGCGTCGATGGCCAGCGTATAGGTGGACTTCCAGCGGTCATAGAAGCTCTTGCGGGCGCCCGTCGATCCAAGCTGGTAGTAGGCGTCCCACGTCCATTCCGTGCCAAGCGCGTCGAACGCGCCGTTCGCGCCGAGCACGTAGCGCCGCACCGTGCGCTGGGCGTCCTGCACCAGCTTGTACGGCAGGTCCGAGAAGTAGCTGCCCATCCGGAAGTTGGTGAGCCCCAAAGCTTGCACGCGCGTGCGCACCGCCTCGGGGATGAAGGCGTTGTCGGCCTGGATCGTCAGATCGCCCGCGGCGAAGTGGTTGCAGCACACCGACCAGCTCTTGGCCCGGGCATAGCCATACTGCGCGAAGATTTCGACATTGTCGGCGAGATCGTAGCTCACGCGCGTGAAGAAGTTGTGCCGGTATTCCTCGGGATCGAGGTCGGCGCCGTCGTCGGCGAGACTGTTGGATTCCCACTCGCCGCCCACCATCCACGGGTCGAGCACCAGGGAACCGTAATTGAAGTTATAAGGCGTGCCGCCCGGCCCGAACGCGATGCCTTTCAACGGGCCGGCGGTGATGATGCCGCCCGGCGTCATCACATCCTGCGCCGCGCGATTGACCACCAGGCGCTGCGGAACGCCGGTCGATTGGCCGAGGGCGGCGTTGGTGCCGTAGGCCGGATTATTGATGATGTGCCAGCCCTGCTTGGCCCAGTCGCGCGGCGCGCCCCTCACGCCGTAGTCGTTGGAAAGCTCGCCGGACAGCAACAGGTGCCCGCGCCCGTTCGCGAACGGCGTCCCGGCCGACAAGGCGATATTCCAGTTCTGGTCGTCGCCGTAATTGCTGATGCCGCCCTGCACCTCGCCTTTCACGCCGGTGAACTCGCGGTCGAGCACGAAGTTGATGACCCCCGCCAGCGCGTCCGAGCCGTAGGCGGCCGACGCGCCGCCGGTCACCACGTCGACGCGGCTGATCAATTGTTGCGGGAAGGTATTCACGTCCACCTGTCCCGTCGGCTGCGAACCGACCGTGCGCTGGCCGTCGAGCAGGATCAGCGTGCGCTCCACGCCCAGGTTGCGGGCCTGCGGCGTGTTGAGGCCGACGCCGCCCGCCGTCATGCTCGTGCGCGCGCTCTGCGCCGTGGTGTTGCCGATCAGCGCCGGCAGCGTATTGACGAACTCGGCGACGTTCGGCGCCGCGGATGCTTCGATTTCCTCGACCCCGATGACCGAAACCGGCGTCGGCGCCTCATACCCGTCGCGCACGACGCGCGAGCCTGTCACGACGATCTCATCGACCGCCGGCGCCTCGGCGGGGGCCGCGGCGGCCATCTGCACCGGCGCGAGGTCCATCGCCGAGGCGGCGACTTTCGTCAGGAAGCCCCGGCCGGGCGCGCGCTCGCGCAGGACGATCACCGCGCCGTCGTCGGCGGCGATTTCGAGCGATGTTCCTTTCAGCAGGATGTCGAGGGCGTCGCGCACCTCATGCGAGCCGCGCAGTTCCGGCGTGCGCACGTCGCGCAGCTTGTCCGCCGGCGCGACAACCTGGATGCCGGCTTGACGCGCGAAGGTGGGAATGGCGCGCACCGCGTCCTGGGCCGGAAGATTGAACGTTCGTTCTTCGGCCGCGGCCGAAGGGGCAAGACCCGGTGTGAAGGCGAGCGCCGCGATTGCGGCCGAGGTACGAAGGCGGATTCTCAGCGATGAGCGTTTCATGCAAGTCCCCCGAAAATGTTGCGCGTCCGGTCCCGTCCGGCGCGCACCCCTCAAAGGCTAGATGTGTGAAACAATATATTCCGCCGCCCGCACCGCGAATTTTCGCACGCCTTTTCCCGGCAAACCGACAAACGCATTGAAACACGCGCGTTAAAGGCGAACCGTTGAGATGACCGAACAATCTTTTGAGAGCATCTCAAAGAAACGTGCCGCGGCGCGTCAATCGCCGCCCGAACGGTCGATCAATTTTGCGAGTCACATGCTGAACCGCACGCCCGCGCGGAACATGCGTCCAAGCACATCGTAGAGCCCGGGATTGGTCGGGATGGCGGCGTAGGGGAATCCGCCCGGCCCCGTCGCGACCACCGGCGGATCCTTGTCGAGCAGGTTGCTCGCCGTCAGGAACAGCTCGACGTCCCGTCCCTCGTCGCCGGCGTATATTTTGTAGATCGCGCCGGCGTCGAGATAAAACGCGCCCTTGATGCGGTTGTCGTTGATCGTCGGCGCCGACAGGCTCGACGCCGGACAGCCGCTCGCGCACATGATGTACGGATAGTTGTTGATGCTGTAGACGCCCTTGCTGACGCCCCGGCCCGTGAGGACAAAGGTGAGCGGCTTGTTCGAATAGATGATCGAGCCCGTATAGGCCCAATGCGGCTGGCCGTTGCCGATATTGCTGCCGACCGTGTCGTAGGGCGGATTGATGCCGTCGTCGGTGTAGTTTTTCAG
>JAYSFT010000133.1:0-8552 GCA_041913245.1 Rhodospirillaceae bacterium
CGGCCGTCATCGCCGCGATGGTGATGGGCCGGCCGCGCATCGAGCCGGAATTGTCGATCAGCAGCGTCACCACCGTGTCGCGGAACTCGGTTTCCTTCTCGCGCTTGAACGACAGGGAGTGCGTGGGATTGGCGACGATGCGCGCGAGGCGGCTCGCGTCCAGCAAACCTTCTTCGAGATCGAAGTCCCAGCTGCGGGTCTGCTGCGCCATCAGGCGGCGCTGCAAACGGTTGGCGAGGCGCGACACCACGCCCTGCAAATGTGCGAGCTGGCGGTCGAGTTGCAGGCGCAGGCGCGCCAGTTCCTCGGCGTCGCACAGATTGGCCGCGTCCTCGACCTGGTCGAAGCGCGTGGTGAAAATCTTGTAGCGCTCTTCCCGCGGGCCCTGGTTGTGGCCGGGGCGCGGGCGCGATTGCTGTGCATCGGCTTCCGCTTCGGCGGCCTCCATGGTGGGCTGGCCCTGGGACTCGATGTCCGATTCCGCTTCCTCGCCCTGCACGGTCTCGCTGCTGGCGGGCGCCTGGCCCTGATCGTCGCCGTTGTCCGCGCTCTCGTCCTTCTTGTCCTGGTCTTCGGACTCCTGAGGCTCGGAGTCCTTTTCGGTCTCGTTGTTTCCGTCCTCGTCGTCTTCCTGCTCCAGTTCCTCGGCGTTGTCGTTTTCGAGGTTCAGCGCCTGGATGAGTTTGCGCAGGATGTCGGCGCTGGCCTTCTGATCGTGGATATGGGCCGCGAGTTCCCGGAGCGATGCGTCCAGCTTCGCGCCGAAGGCCTCTTTCAGGATCCCGCGCACATGGGCGCCGATGGGACCGAGCGGCGCGCCGTCGCAGGCGTCGTGGATCAGCACCTTCAAGGCGTCGCCGCGGTCGATCTGCTCATAGGTTCGCGCCGCCTGGTAACCTTCCAGCGACAGGCGTTGTTCAAGGGCGCCCGAAAGGTTGCCGCGCACGCCGGCGTACTGCCGCGCGCCCAGCACTTCGACGCGCGCCTGTTCCATGACGTTGTAAGCGTCGATGGCATCCTTGTTCACCGGCATGCGGCGGGCGTGAACCCCCGCGCTGTGGTGGCGAAGCTTCAAAGCCGCCGCGTCCGCCGCGCCGCGCAGACGCGTGACGGTTTCCTTGGTCAGCTTGTGCGGCGGCGAGGGCAGGCGCACTTCGCCGGTGATCGTCGGGCCCTTTTGATTGGCGGACACCGGCGAATAGACAACCGTCAGTTCGCGCCGGTTCGCGATGCCTTTCACGGCCGCGGTGGTCGCGGTCTTGAAAGCCTCGGTGCGCGAGGGTCCCTTGTCCGATCCGGAATAGGGCGGCTTCATGTTTTTCGCTAAGCGACGGCTTCCACCGCGCTCCCGGCGATGTCTTCACCGAAACAGCGCTGGTAGTACTCGGCGATCACCGGGCGTTCGGTCTCGTCACACTTGTTGAGGAAGGTGACGCGGAACGAATAACCGACGTTGTTGAAGATCTGGTTGTTCTCGGCCCAGCTGATCACCGTGCGCGGCGACATCACGGTCGAGATGTCGCCGGCGATGAAGCCGGTACGGGTCAGGTCGGCGACTTCCACCATGGCCGAGATGATCTTCTTGCCGGCGGCCGTGTCGTAGCCCTTCACCTTCGCCAGCACGATGTTGGTCTCTTCGTCGTGCTTCAGGTAATTGAGAGTCGCGACCACGTTCCAGCGGTCCATCTGACCCTGGTTGATCTGCTGCGTGCCGTGATAGAGGCCGGTCGTGTCGCCGAGACCGATCGTGTTGGCCGTGGCGAACAGGCGGAACGCGGGATGCGGGCGGATCACCTTGTTCTGGTCGAGCAGCGTCAGGCGGCCTTCGACTTCCAGCACGCGCTGGATCACGAACATCACGTCCGGGCGGCCCGCGTCGTATTCGTCGAACACCAGCGCGATGGGGCGCTGAAGCGCCCAGGGGAGCAGGCCTTCGCGGAACTCGGTCACCTGCACGCCTTCGCGGATCACGATGGCGTCCTTGCCGATGAGATCGATACGGCTGATGTGGCTGTCGAGGTTGATGCGCAGGCACGGCCAGTTGAGGCGCGCCGCCACCTGCTCGATGTGCGTCGATTTGCCGGTGCCGTGATAGCCCTGCACGAGCACGCGCCGGTTGTGCGCGAAGCCCGCGAGAATGGCGAGCGTGGTGTCGTGATCGAAGCGGTAGGCGGGATCGACATCCGGCACATGATCGCCGCGGGTCGAAAAGGCCGGCACCTTCATATCGATATCGAGGCCAAAAACGTCGCGAACGGACAACTGCTTGTCGGGCGTCGTCATCACCAGCTCGTCGCGCGCACTGTCGTTCCGCTTGCTCATAACGCTCTCTCACAACCTCTCGCAAAGAAGGGTCTTATGGCATGCCGGATAAAGCCCGGCCAGGGTCACCATACAGCCCTGAATTATATGGGGATATGACCAACCCGCCGAAAGGCGAAAATGGCGGCTTAGCCGGCCGCGGCGAGGGCCGCGCGAAGCGTCTGGTACGCCGCGTTGATGATCTTCATCCGGTTCTCCGCCTCGGCGGAGCCGCCGTTGGCGTCGGGATGGTACTTTTTCACCAGCGCCTTATAACGCTCCTTCAACGTTTCGAGGGTCACGGGGCCCGAGAGGTCGAGAATCTTCATGGCCCGCGTACGCGCGCCGGCGCCGCCGGGTGTCGCGCGGGCTTGCGCGTCTTCCGTGCGCGCCTTCTTCCGGTCCTCGAAATCCGTGCCGGCCGAGAAACCGAACGGATCGTTCACGCGCGCGCCGGGCCGCCCGGCGCGGTAGCCGGCGCCCAAGGTGCCCAGTTTCCAGGTCGGCCGCTCCCAGGTCGCGGCGCTGCGGATCTCGGCTTCGAGGTCGGCGACCGACGCGCCGGCATGGAAATCCCAGCCGGCGTTGTACGCGCGCACATGTTCCAGGCAATACATGACATAGTCCGCGAGTCGCCGGTCCTTCGGCGCGCGGTACGCGCCGGCGGCGGCGCAGCCGTCCCAGGCGCACGGGGTCGCCGCCGTATTCTGAGCCCCGGAACAAGTGAAACGATCGCGTGTTTCGGACATGGATCGAATATGGTGAGGGGCCTGAAAATCCGCAATCTTGTTTCTTTTTTCGCGCTGTGCTTCAGCTTCTCCTATGAACACTTACGCACATCGCATCCGAACAAAACTCACCGAGTCCCTCGCTCCGGCCCGTCTCGAGGTCGAGGACGACAGCGATCGCCATCACGGCCACGCGGGCGCGCACCCGAGCGGTGAAACGCATTTCAACGTGACGGTTGAATCCGCGGCCTTCGCGGGCAAGAACCGGGTCGCGCGCCAGCGCCTTGTGTACGGCATCCTCGCCGACGAACTGCGCGAGCGCGTGCACGCGCTGTCGCTGAAACTGACCGCGCCGGGCGAGTAGTTATTTCTCCCGATAGAATTCGGGATACTCCCGCTTCACGACGGCGCTGTTGGTCGCCCAGGTGTGGCAGGTGTTGAGGAAGTGCGGCATGGAGCGCGGCTGGCCGTTCGCCTGGGCTTCGCCCTGACGCTTGAGCCGCGCGCGCACCATCGTCTGCATCAGCGTCGTCGCCGCCGGCCCGATCAGCGAGCCCATGTGAGTGCAGCCGTGCACGGCGCCCAGAAGCGCGGCGACCTTCTGCGTGAAGCCGGGCCGGATCACGAGGCCGGTCAGCTTGCCGTAGCTTGGCGCGATCGACGGGCAAATTCTCCAGGGATGGAAGTCCATCGCCGCTTCGGCGGCGGTGATGGTCATCTTGGAATCGACCGTGATGCGCAGGTGCATGTCGTGGATCGGCTCGCCCGCGGGGATCACCGATTCATTTTGCGAACGCGCGCCCCAGGTGCTGATCGTTTCGGTCTTCACGTCGGTCAGACGGCCGTCGACGTCCCACTGGCCGTCGGCGCGCTCATAGCCTCGGCAGACCATTGTACGTTTGTGCATCAGCTTGCGCGGGGCGGGCGGCGGAAGCGGCATCAGCGTTCTCCCGTATAGAGGCTCGGGAACTGATCGCGCGTGACTTCGCTGTCCGACTTCCAGGCGTGGCACTGGTTCACGAAGAACGCCGTCACCGCTTCGCCGCGCGCTTCCTTGTCCTTGAGCGCCTTGTAGCCGCTCGGCGACAGAAGCTGATAGGCGGTGTTGGCCATCGGGCGCAGAAGGTCGACGAGATGCACGCAGCCTTGCGTGCCGCCGAGCGCCTCGCGCACCGCGGCGGTGAACCCCTTGCCCAGGTTCAGCCCGACCAGGCGTTGAAAATTCGGCGTGATCGACGGGCACATATGGAACGGCGTGTAGTCCATCGCCGCCGCGGCTTCGCGGATATTGAGCGCGGCGTCGATGGTGATGCGAAGGCCCATGCCGTGCACGGGCACGCCGGCCTCCACCTCGCCGCGGTCGGTGCTGGTGAAGCCGTAAGTCTTCGCGTCCGTCAGCCAGCCGTCGATATCGAACAGGCCGTCCTCGCGCGCGTACCCTTCGCAGGCGATCGTGCGCGTGTGGATCAACTCGCGGTCGGCGGGCGGAGTCAAAGGCATTCGGCCGATATACGCGCGCGCGCCAAGCCCGGCAAGCCCGGGGCCGTTCTAGCAGCTATGCAGGGAAAATGGCGTTAAGCCGCCCCGTAGCTCTCGCCGTAGATATAGGCGTTGCGGTCCTTGAGGTCCTGTTCCAGCTCGCCGTTGTAGACCGCGTAAAGATCGCGCACCGAGACCATGCCCACCACATGACCGTTCTCGACCACCGGCAGATGACGGTAATTGCGGCTTTTCATCATGCGGATCGCGTCCGAGGCGGTGTCGGCGGGCGCCAGGGTGTCGGGGTTGACGGTCATGATCTCGCGCACGGGCGTTGTGTCCGGGTCGAGGCCCGCGGCAACGACGCGCACGGTCATGTCGCGCTCGGTGACGATGCCCACCAGGCGGTCGAGATCCATGACGAGCACGGCCGCGATCTTCTTGTCGCGCATGAGGCGCGCGGCCTGGCGCACCATGTCGCGGGGGGACACTTTGTGCAGGGTCTGGTCGCTGATGACGTCGGGTACAATTCTTCGGATCATGACGCGCTCCTTCAATCGCGGTTGAAAGGGATCGCACGACAAGCCCGACAGGTCCCGTGACGAGGACGTGTGGGGCCTCCTCAAGAACGAAGTTTGAGTGTGATCCCGGCCCGGAAAGCGGTCAATGGCCCAAGGCTGGTGCGGAAGGCTGTTACGCGGGGGGGCGGCTCAGCCCGACCGGTCCGCGGCCATGGCCTCGGACGCGCTCTCGTCCTTGGCCCGGGGCGGAGTCACGCGCACCAGGGTCAACTGATTGCGGGCGCGGCGTAAAACCTCGAACCGGAAGCCGTGGAACAGGAACTTCTGCCCGGGCTCCGGAATGGTGCGGGCTTCGTAAAGCACCAGACCCGCTACGGTTGAGGCCTTGTCGTCCGGCAGCGCCCAATCGAATTCGCGGTTCAGATCGCGCAAGGTCACGCTGCCGTCGATGAGGTAGGAGCCGTTCGTCTGCGGGCGTACGCCGGCCACGGCCACGTCGTGCTCGTCGCGGATGTCGCCGACGATCTCTTCCAGGATGTCTTCCAGCGTCAGCGCGCCCAGAAGGGTGCCGTACTCGTCCACCACCATGGCGAAATGTTCGCGGCGCGCGCGGAAGGCGTTGAGCTGATCGAGAAGGGTGGTGGTCGCGGGGATGAACCACGGTTTGATGGCCAGGCGCACCACGTCGACGTTCTCGGCCTTGCCTTCCACCGATTCCAGCGCGCGCAGCAGCGCCTTCGCGTGGATGAGGCCGACGATATTGTCCGGCTGCTCGCGCCACAGCGGAATGCGCGAGTAGGGCGAGGCGGCCACCTGTTCGATGATCTGCGCGATGGGAAGATCGGCGTCGATCGTCACCAGCTTCTGGCGGTGCACCATCACGTCGCTGACGGGGTATTCGGCGAGGTCGAGCACGCTGCGCAGCATGGCGCGTTCGTGTTTGACCTCGTGGATGATCTCCTTGTCGGCCATCTGCACTTCGATGGCGCCGCGCAGCTCGGCCAGCACTTCCTTGGCGGACCGCGAGACCGTGGTGCTGAGCTTGAACATGCGCAGCGCGCCGTTGACGAAGTATTCAATCGCCGCGTTGAACGGCTTGAACAGGCGCATGAGGAAATACATGATCCCCGCGCATTTGAGCGAGGCGGAGGCCGTGTACAGCAGCGCGTAGGTCTTCGGCAGGATTTCGCCGTAAATCACCACCAGCACCGTCATGATGGCGGTCGCGTAGAAGACGCCCTCGCTGCCGAACATATCGATCATCAAGCTGGTGGTCAGCGCCGAGGCCAGGATGTTGACCAGGTTGTTGCCGAGAAGGACGGTCGAGATCATTTCCTCGCGCTCGTCCAGAAGCTTGACGACCGTGCCCGCGCGCGCGTCGCCCTCGGCCTCCAGCTGGTGCATCAGCGGCTTCGAAGCGGTGGTCAAAGCCGTTTCCGCGACCGAGAAGAACGCCGCGACGGTCAGCAGCAAAAGGACCGCGAAAAGAACGAAAAGCATGGCAAGTTCCTCACAAGGAACGGTGAAGCGGGAATGGTGAATTAAGACGCGAGGGCCGCGCTCAGCGTCGCTTCGAGCGCGGCGGCGGAAACGTCACGGGACATGAAGGCGTCGCCGATCCGGCGGGCGAGCACGAAATTCACCGCGCCGTCCTTCATTTTCTTGTCCTGGCTCATATGCGCGATCAGCATCGCCGCGGTGATCGCGCCGCGCGGTCCGTTGCGCGGCGGATCGACCGGCAGGCCCACGGCCTTCAGGTGCGCGCGTACGCGCGCGGCGTCGGCGGCCGGGCAAAGATCGAGGCGCGCGGAAAGATCGAACGCGAGCGCCATGCCGATCGCCACGGCCTCGCCGTGCAGCAGCTCGCCGCCGTAGCCCATCTCGGCTTCCAGCGCGTGGCCGAAAGTATGGCCGAGATTCAGGAGGGCGCGCACGCCGCCTTCTTTTTCATCGGCCGCGACCACTTTGGCTTTCGCGTTGCAACTCGTCACGATGGCCTCGCGCAGCGCGGCGTGGTTCCCGTTCAGCGCGGCGGCGCCGTTCTTTTCAAGCCACGTCCAGAAATCGGCGTCCCCGAGCAGGCCGTATTTGGCGACCTCGGCGTAACCGGCGCGCAATTCGCGGCGCGGCAGCGTGGAGAGGGCGTCGGTATCGGCGATCACCAGGCGCGGCTGATGGAAACTGCCGACGAGATTTTTACCGGCGGCGGTATTGATGCCGGTCTTGCCGCCCACCGAGCTGTCGACTTGCGACAGCAGCGTTGTCGGGATCTGCACGAAGTCGACGCCGCGCAAAAGGACCGACGCCGCGAAGCCGGCGAGGTCGCCGATCACGCCGCCGCCGAGGGCGACGATCATGGTGCCGCGCTCGCATTTGGCCGCCAGCATGGCGTCCAGGAGCTCGGCGAGACGGCCGAAGTCCTTGCTCGCCTCACCCGCCGGCACGATCGCGTGATCGGCGCGGATGCCGGCGTTCGCCAGATTCTGCATGAGCGGCGCGAGATACAGCGGCGCGACATTTCCGTCGGTGACGATGAACACGCGGCGTTGGGAAAGCACGGGCGCCATCAGCGCCGGCGCGCGCGCGAGCAGGTTCCGCCCGACGTGAATGTCGTAGGACCGCGCGCCCAGCGGCACATGCACCAGGGTGGCGGTCTCGGAGGAGGAGGGGGCCGTTTGGGCGCTGGACATCGCGGGTCAGTCTTTCGTGGCGAGCGGCGCGCCCAGGAATTCCTCGACGGCCGCGAGCACGCGCACGCAGGTCAAGGTCGGATTGTCATGGCCGGTCTCGACGGCGATGTCGGACTCGGCGTAGACGGGATAACGCGCTTCGATCAGGCGCGCGAGCACCTCGCGCGGATCGCTTCCGTTCAAAAGCGGGCGGTGGGTGCGGCCGCGCGTGCGCTGCGACAGGGTGTCGAGGTCCGCCTTCAGCCACACCGAGACCGCGCGTTCGCGAATCAAGGCGCGCGTCTCGGGATCCAGGAAGGCGCCTCCGCCGGCGGCCAGGATGCTCGGCGCGGCGTGCAGGAGGCGGTTCATGACCCGCCGTTCTCCGTCCCGAAAATAGGGTTCCCCGTACTTCTGGAAGATTTCCCCGATGGAGCATCCGGCGGCCCGCTCGATCTCGGCGTCCGCGTCCACGAAGGGTACGCCGAGACGCCCGGCGAGGCGGCGGCCGATGCAGCTTTTTCCGGCCCCCATCAGGCCCACCAGCACGATGGTGCGCTCGAGCGCGCGGGCGCCGCCGCTTTCGGGCGCTCCGCCTTTTTCGCTCGTGCCGTGGGTCTGGGCCGTTTCACTCATGGAACCGGGGTGCTCAACGCCTTGTCATGTCAATTAAGTCTTTGGTTGCATGGACATTATCACACGCGTTCATTAGTGTCTGCTCACGGGCGGTAAGTTACATAAGGGCTATTGGGGCATGGTGAAATTCGTCGTTCTGGGCGTGCTCGCGCTGGGGGTCGCTGGGGCCATCGTCCTTACCACTTGGGATATGCCGGCGCCGACGACCACCATTGAAA
>JAYSFT010000134.1:0-8523 GCA_041913245.1 Rhodospirillaceae bacterium
TGCTGCCGACCGTGTCGTAGGGCGGATTGATGCCGTCGTCGGTGTAGTTTTTCAGGTAATGCGTCGCGAGGACTCGCAAGGTCAGAAGACCGCTCATGTCCCGCGACAGCCGCTCGAGGCCGACGCGGTAGATCGCTTCCAGGTCGAGGCCGCGCGCGGTCTGGGCGCTGAAGTTGAAGGGCTGCACGCGGATCTGCGTGATGACGTTGCCGCCGGTCGAGGACACGCCGCGCGTGATGGCCGAGCAGAATTCCGCGACGCCCTGGAAACAACGGTCGACGATGGTTTGGGCGCCGACGTTCTGGATGCCGCCCTCGATATCGATGTTGTAGTAATCCGCACTCGCGGTGAAACCGCGCAGGAACGAGGGCGCGAACACGATACCCACGCCGGTTGTGTCGGCTTCCTCCGGTTCCAGCAGCGGATTTCCGACCTGAAGCCCCTGGTAGGTCGTCACGGATCCATTGTTGAAGGGATCGGTGACATTGCTGGTGTTGGCGGTGCCGGCCTGGAACAGGTCATTGAGGTTCGGGGCGCGGATATCGCGCGAACGGGTCACGCGGAACCGGATATCGCTGCGCGGCTGATAACTCGCGCCCAGCTTCCATGTGGCGACCAGGCCCGAGGTCGAATAGCTGGTCGCGCGCACGGCCGCGTTCAGCTCCAGGCTGTCCGCGAAGCGCGTGTTGCGGGCCAGCGGCACCACGGTTTCCGCGAAAGCTTCCGTCACGTTGTAGCGGCCGTCGGTCGGCAGGTAATTCCCCGCGAACCAGCCGTTGATCAGGGACACCGGGTCGGCCCGCCCGCTCACCTTCTCGATGCGGTGTTCGGCGCCCGCCGCCAGCGATACGGGGCCGGCCGGCACCGCGAAGGGTTCGCCGTGCACCGTCAGCGCCATCACGTCCTGCGCGAAGCGCTGATTGCGCTGGGGATGCTCGGGACGTTTGAACACATAGTCGAGGGCGGCGGCGGAATTCACGCCGATGCCGAAGACATTGTAGGGCACGCAGCCGTTGGCGGGATCGCTCAGGGTGGAGCGGCAGGTGGCGGCGCCGCCCGGCCCGCGCACCGCGTCCACGGCCAGGCCGAACTCCGCCTTGGCGGTGACGAAGTGGCCGTTCTCGGACGTTCGTGAAATGCCCTTCTGATAATAGGCGTCCCATCCCCAAACCGTCGCCAAGGCGTCGAAGCTTCCGTTCAGGCCCAGAACGTAGCGGTTGACGGTGCGCTCGTTGTCGAAGGTGATGGTCGGCAAATCGATATTGTTGGTGCCGAGGGTGAACTGCGAGACGCCCAGCGCCTGCGCCTGGGCCGCGACCGGCGCGGGGATGAAGGCGTTGTCGGCGCGCAAAATGATATTGCCGATGTTGAACTGCTTGAGGGCCCAGCCGATGGAATGCGCGAAGCCCCATTGCGCCTGCACGAAAGCCTGCACGTCCTGCGAGACGTCATAGGCGGCGCGGAAGAACAGCCCCTCGCGGATGATGCGCTGATCGAGGGTGCTATGGTCCGTCATCAGCGTCGATTTCCAGTCGCCGCCCTGCATGAAGGGGTCGCTGACCAGCGGGCCGAAATTGAGCTGCGCCGGCGCGCCGCCGGGCCCGAAATAGATTCCGCGCAGCGCCGTGTTGACGATGATTCCGCCCGGCGTCGCGGCGGTCAGGCCGGCGCCGGACACCAGGAGGCGCTGCGGCTCGCCGTTGGCCGGCGTATAACGCGGGTTGTTCATGATCAGCCAGCCGTCGTCGGCCCAGCCGCGCGGCACGCCGAAAATCCCCGCGCGCCGGCTCCACTCGCCGCTCATCAGCACATGGCCGCGCCCGTTGGCGAAATCCGAGCCGGCGCTCAAGGTGACCTTCGAGGACGGATCGTCGCCGTAGGTGGTGAGTCCGCCCGACACCTCGCCCTTCAGCCCGGTGAAGCTTTTATTCAAAACGAAGTTGACCACGCCCGAGAGCGCGTCGGAACCGTAGGCCGCCGAGGCGCCGCCGGTCACCACGTCGATGCGGTTGATGAGCTGCTGCGGAAAGTCGTTGACGTCCACGAGGCCGGTGATGGTGGACGGCACCGATCTTTGTCCGTCGAGCAGCACCAGCGTCCGGTTGGAACCGATCCCGCGCAGGTTCAGGGTGTTCAGTCCCGCGAGGCCGCTGGAGAACTGCAGGTTCGAGGTCTGCGGGGTCGCGCTGCCGACCACCGAGGGCAGGTCGTTCACGAGGTCCGCGACATTCTCCGGCGCGGCGGCGTCCATCGCCTCCGCGCCCAGCACCGTCACCGGCGTCGGCGATTGGAAACCGTCGCGCAGAATGCGCGTGCCGGTGACGACAATCTCGTCCACCAGGTCGAAGAAGGACGGCGGCGTCACGGGCGCGGCGGCCGCGCGGACCTCCTCCCGCGGCGCCGGCAGCGGCTCCGGTTTCGCGCGCGCAAAGCGGCTGTTCCGGTCGCGCAGCGTGATGATCTGACCGTTGTCGCTCGCGATCTCGAGCGATGTTCCCGCCAGAAGCCGGCGCAGCCCTTGGCGCACGTCGTGGTCGCCGACAAGCGCGGGAAGCTGTACGCCCCTCAAACGGTCGGCCGGCGCGATGATCTGCACGCCGGCCTGGCGCGCGAATTCGGGGATCGCCCGCACGGCTTCCTGGGGCGCGATCTCGAAACTGCGCGTTTGGGCGGATGCGGGCGCGGCAAGGCTCGCGGCCAGCACGAATGCCGCCGCCGACGCGCGCAGTTTCCCCTCCAACAAGGCGCGCTGCAAGACTTCCCCACCTGGCCTGCGCAGCCGGCCTGCCTTTAGACCGGTTTCGGATCGTATCGTAGATGATTAGCCGGTGGGATTCCTCAGCGGAATCGCTTCGACGGCCCGCGCTCGATCTGCGTTACGGAATGGCGATCGCCCAGTAGAGTCCCGGCGCGCCGTCGTACGGCGTCCCGGCGTCCAGGGGCGGCGCGGTCTTATCCTCGCTGAACATGATGTCGTAGGTATCGTGTCCGTTGATGTCGCCCGGCGCCTTGTCGCCGTCGAAGGTCCAGAGCGCGTAGCCCTGATAAACCCACTGTTTCTTGCCGTCGGCGCGAACCGCCACGGTCCAGAACCCTTGCGCCTGCGCATCCTCGGGCGCCAGGAACGGATGCCAGGACTTCAGGCATTCGGCGCTGCACCGCGGGTCGGTGCCGATATCGCGTCCCACCGCCGGGCGCGGCGGCGCGCCGCGGCGCAAGTTGTGCCCGCCGCCCGACTGCAGGATATGACCGTCGCGGCGATAAAGCGTCATGCTCTTCTCGTTCGCGAGCACCTTGCCCTGCCCGGGCGTCGCGTGGATCGAGACACCCGCCGGCATGTAGAAGCGCAGCACCGCCGCGACATCCCAGTTCTTCGAAACGCCGACGCCGTTGGCGTCGCCGGGAACGAGGTCGCCCGCGTAGGTGTAAAGGCCGCGCCCCTTGTAGGACCACTGGCGGATCCCGTCCGCGCGGTCGATGAAGCCGAAGTCGCCTTGCGCCTTGGCGAACACCGGCGCCTGCACCGGCTTCCAGTCCACGCTTTCCACCTTCGCCGGATTGCCGCCGGTGGTGTAGATCGTGAAGTTATTGCTGTCGACCAGGCTCACGGCCGCCGCGTCGGGCACTTCCCGCACGCCCAATCCTTCAGGCGCTTTCACGGCGCCGACGGGGAACGCCAGCGCCGGGCTCCATTCGGCCGGAAGCGGAACATCCGGCGCCGCGCCGCGTGCGCCCGCGCCGCGAATGCCGCCGCCGACGAACACGCCCGCGCCGTTCATGCGCCGCGCGCCGAAGCGCGCCGGGCTGTTGCCGCCGACGGAGCCGGGGTCCACGTCATTGACGAAACGATAGAGCGCTTTTCCCTCGTAGGCCCACTGTTTCACGCCGTCGGCTCGCGTGATGATCGACCACGCACCGAACGCCTTGGCCTTGGCGGGCACCGGCGCCGGCATCCAGGTCTTGGCGCATTCGTCGAGACACGTCGCCTTGCCGGCGGTGTCGTTGGCATAGGTATAAAGCGTCAGGCCCTTCGCGTCGGTGAAGGCGATACGCTCGCGCGCGATGAAGGACGCCGCGCTCTTGCCGAGATCATAGCCCTGGCCCTTGTCGAGCGGCTGCAGGGTGATGCCGGCCGGGGTCGCGATCTCGGCGTTCTTCCACTTCTCCGCGGCGTTCGCCGAGACCGTCGCCGCGAGGAGCGCAGCGCCCGTGAAAAGGATTTTCCGTTGCATGGTGGTCCCCCGCTCCTACGCCAGGATTTCGGTGAATGTCTTCGAGGTCTCGTTGGACAGGCCGCCCCAGCTGCGCAGCTGAACGCCCATGACCTGCTGCATGGTGAGGCCGATGCGCGTCGCCGGATCGCCCGCGGCCGAGACGTGGATGCCCGTCTTCAGGCGTCCGGCAGCGCCGCCCACCGTGAAGATCGGCAGGGCGTCGATGGTGTGCGTGCGCGCGTAGCCGTGATCGGTCTGCCACACCACCACGGACCGGTCGAGCACGGTGCCCGGACCTTCCTTGATGGAATCCAGTTCCGTGAGGAACGCGGCAAAGCCGCGGTTCATGAAGTCGATGAACCAGGTCACTTCCTTCTGATAACCGAGCGCGTCGTCGATGGGTTCCTCGTGCGTCAGCGGATGCCAGCTTTGCGTCGTGCCCGGCTTGCGCAGGCCCAGCGAGCCCACCATCACGTTGAACACGCGCGTCTGGCCGCAGGCCAGCGCGTGGGCCATGAGGGTGCCGAACATCTTGATGTTCTGTTCGACGAAAGCCACCTCGCGCCCGGTCTTGATGTCGGTCGGTTTCGCCGAGGCGGAGCAGGCCGGCAGCGGATCGGGCTTGCGCAGTTCGATGTCGAGCTGCTGCTCGACCTGGCGCAGCGCCGTGAAATACTCGTCGAGGCGCGCCTTGTCGCCGGCGCCGAGTTCCCTGGCGAGGCTCATGCGTTCGTCCCGCACATCCGACAGCACGCTGCGGCGCGCCATCGCTTGAATATCGGGCGTGAACTCCGCCGCGTTCGGGTCCTTGAATTCCGGTCCGAAGATGCGCGCGTACAAGGCTTCCGGCGACGGGTCCGACGGATTGATCGCGCTGCCCGCGCGCTTGGACACGCTGGCGCGGCTGCCGTCGAGGGCGATTTCGATCGAACGGAAACGCGTGGCCTTGCCGATCACGTCGGCGATCTCGCTGTCGAGGCTCGCGACCGTGTTCACGCCCGTCGGGATGCGGCCCATGGCGGCGATCTGCAAACCCGTGGTGTGTGTCTCGAGCGG
The DNA here is from genome assembly GCA_041913245.1 of Rhodospirillaceae bacterium. Taxonomy (GTDB): domain Bacteria; phylum Pseudomonadota; class Alphaproteobacteria; order Rhodospirillales; family Rhodospirillaceae; genus SHVO01. Next base: position 5,271 of record JAYSFT010000134.1, read on the forward strand.
ACGGCCGTCGAGGAAATATTTCGTGCCGCTGATCACGTTCATGCGGCCGGTGAACTTTTCGAGCGGCTTCAGCTCCACATTGTGCGTATAGCCCGCGCCCACCTTCTCCGGGATCCAGCGTCCCGGATTGAGGCCGAGGCCCTGCCACCAGGTGCCAAAACACACCGGCAGCGCCGCTCCGGTCGCGGCCATGGCGTTGCCGTTCGTGTTCAGGAAGCAGTCGAGCAAGGGAAGACCGACGGCGGTCGCGAGACCTACGGTCGTGGACTTCAGCACGCGGCGGCGCGACGCAAGTTTATTCATGGCCTGCTCCTCTAATTCGCGGCCTGCTGGGCCGGCGGCGTCACGCGCGTGAACACGTCATGCAGCGCGACCGCGCGCATCAGTTCGGGCAGCACGTAGCCCTTGGCGGCGAACCCCTGTTCCAGCGCCTCGATCCAAGGCGCGCGCTTGAACGTGCGGCCCGTGGCGTAGGACGCCATGCGGTTCACAATGCAATTGGCGGTCGCCGGACTGTCGTGCAGCACGCGGCCCAGTTCCGTGGCACTCTTGAACGACTTGCCGTCGAGCACCCCCGACGCGTCGATGTCGGCGCCGTTCTCCTTGGTGCGGAACCCGCCGCCGCCGTCGAAAGTCTCCAGCGCGTAGCCCATCGGATCGGTGATCTTATGGCAGCCGGTGCACACCGGGTTGGTCGCGTGCGCATCCATGCGCTGGCGCACGGTGCGATATATCGGATTGTTCGTGTCCTGCACCAATTTGAAGTCCACGTTGCCCGGAGGCGCGGGCACCTTCTGGCACATCAGGATTTCACGGATCGCCTTGCCGCGGATGGTCGGCGAACTGCGGCCGGGGTGCGAATGCAGGGCTGTAAAAGCGATCTGGGACTGCACGCCGCCGTAGGCGCTGCCTTGCGCGAATTCATAGGCCTGCCAGATATCCGGCGCGCCGTTGGGGCCATGTTCGGCCACCGGCACCTTGTAGATCGCCGCCAGTTCCTGGGTGAGGAAGGTCTTCTTGGTGGTGAAGATGTCGCGGTAGTCGCCGCGCTGCTTCACCAGAAGATCGACCACCGTGCGCAGGGTCTGCTCCTGTGCGTCGGCCAGCACCTGGGCGCTGAACTTCGGGAAGATTTCGGCGTCCTTCGTCAGCACCGAAAACTCGTCGAAATGAAAGTTGTCGGCGAAGAAGGCCCGCACGCCGCGTTCCAGGCGCGCGCTCGCGAGCATGCGGTCGACTTGTTTCGCATAGCCTTTCGGGGTGTGGATCTCGCCGCTGCGCGCGGCTTCGAACAGCGCGCGGTCGGGACCGGAATTCCACAGGAAGAAGCTCAGTTGCGAGGCTTTGGCATAAGCGGTCAGGCGGAACTGGCCGTTGTTGGCCGGATCCGGCTCGATGGTCTCTTGCCGGAACAGGAAGCGCGGCGAGGCCAGCATCGCCGAGAAGCTGAGCGCGAGCCCGTCGTAGAAATTGCCCAGGCGCCCCGCCGCCTTGTTGGCGGTCGTGACGTAGGAGGCAAGTTCGGCGTCCGTCAGCGGCCGGCGATAGAGCCACAAACCGGACTCGCTCAGGAACTGGCGCGCGCAGGCGTCGTCGGCCAACTTCGCATCCACCGGCTTGCACGGCATCATCAACTCACGGCGGCGCTCGTCCATGACCTGCGCGGCGATGCGCCGCGCCATCATGTCGTACTGCTCCATGCCCGCGGCGGTCACCGACACGCTCGACGCGCCCACCGCCGTCAGGCCGTTCACGCGCAGTTCCGGCTCGAAGCGCCCGCCCAGTTCGATCGTGTCGCCGAACAGGTCGGCGATCACATTTTCATACTGCTCGGCCGTGAGGCGGCGCATGGTCGCCTCGCCCGCCGTGACCGGGGCAACCGGGGCGGCGCCCGTCGTCGTGCCGGCGCCCGAAACCTTGTTCTCCGCCGGCGCGCACGCGGCCAGCGCCGCGCACACCGCAATCGAAATCAAACGCATCTGTTTCATCACTTGTTCGCCGTCTGCTGGGCGGGCGTGGTGAACGCCGGCACCGCCTCGAAATAATAGGTGGCCGAAATGCCTCGGTTCTGGCCGGTCTTGGGGTCCGGGTCGAAGTCCGCGTGATGCTTCAGGAGGTAGTACATCCCGACGATATCCCCGGTAACGCACAGCTCCACGCCCGGCGCGCCGTTGGCCATGCCCCAATAGAGATCGCGCCACGGCTGATAGCCGCCGACCATGCCGGTCGCGCTTCCGTCTTCCTTGAACGTGAGGCGCACTTTCGCCTTGTCGAGGCGCAGCTCGGGCGCGATGAGCGGATTTTGCAGCATGCGGAAATCCGCCGCTTCGCTCACCGTGACAGTCCCATCCGTCATCTTGCCCTTGAAGACGTTGTGCGAGCGCGGATCGGGATCGGCGCGGTACGTCGCATCGGACTTCGGCGAACCGTCCGGGTTCGATTTCACATGTTCCAGCGCGCGGTCGAACGTCACGGTCACATCGCCGTCCTTCGACAGGTCTTCCCCCGTCACCGTGACGATCCACGCCGGCTGCGAGTCGCGCGTCTGGCCCCAGGCCCACGCCCAATAGGTCGGGCGGCCCGTGAGCGAGCCGCGGAAGCTGCGCATGCATCCCAGCGCGCGGTACATTTCATGGTCCACGCCCTTCTCGAGCGTGTCGGGATCGGTGAAGGCATTCGCCTGGCCCTCGCCCTTCCCGTCCAGATCGAAGCCGAACGCGAACTTACCTTCGAGCGGCTTCAGCTTCGGATCGATCGCGGTCTCCGGATACACGTAAGGGTTCGTCGGTTTCCCGTCGACGCGCCCGCGCATCCACACGATCTCCAGCACCGGGTCCATGCCCGGGCCGCCTTCGGCGGATTTCTTCGCCAGTTCCTCGACCTCTTCGCCCGAGTAGCCGAGGTCCTTCAGATGTTTCAGATACTGATCGCCGATGACCGGGTTCGGACCGCCGTCGCAATCCTTGTCGCCGTTCATGGTGGCCTGGCCCAGCCAGCCGATCACCACGCTGCGCGATTCCAGCGCGAACGCCGCCTCCGGAACTGCGGCGGCGGAAAGCAGAACGGCGGCCGCGAGCGGCCGTGTCATCGATCGCATGGAAACCCTCAAAAGGCACAAACCTTATTTTACTCCACCTCGCGGTCGAGGTGACCTTAAATCAGATAGAGTTGGGGCGCCGGTCGTTTAAACCCGCCCCCCACAAACCCCGGTTTAAACAGGGAACCGGTGCCCCCCCGGGACAAACCGCCCCCC
>JAYSFT010000135.1:0-8465 GCA_041913245.1 Rhodospirillaceae bacterium
AGTCCATCGCCGGCGGCAGCGCCGACGCGGCGAAGGCCGCGCTGATCCAAACCGACGGCGACATTCGTACCGCGGTCCTCGTCGCGCGCGGTTTCAGCCTGGAGGAAGCGCGCGCTCAGTTATCCGCAGCCGGCGGGGTCCTGCGCCAGGCGCTGCCACAACGGAAATAACGCATGATCGAACTCTATCTCGGCGTCGACGCCGGCGGCAGCCATTGCCGCGCGCGCCTGACGGACGCGACGGGAAAAGTGCTGGGTACGGGCGAAGCGGGCCCCGCCAACGCGCGCATCGGCATGGAGAAGCTGCGCGCGACCTTGATGGAGACCTGTAACCAGGCCCTCGTGCGGGCCGGTCTTGCCGCGAAGGATGCGCCGCGTCTGAGCACGGGCCTCGGCATCGCGGGCATTTCGCGCCCCGGCGTGCGGGAAGCGCTTCATAACTTGGGCCTTCCCTTCGCGCAGATCCGCTGGGAGACCGACGCGGCCATCGCCAATCTCGGCGCGCACAACGGGGGCGACGGCGCGACCCTCATTCTCGGGACCGGCAGCATCGCGTATGTAAAAGCCAACGGCGGCGTCTTCTCCATCGGCGGCTACGGCTTTCCCATCTCCGACGAAGGCAGCGGCGCGGCGCTGGGCCTTTCGGCCGTGCGCCACGCGCTGCGCGCGCTTGACGGCCGCACCAAGCCGACACCATTGAGTTCGGCCGTTACCAGCCGTTTCAGTCATGAAACGCCGCGCGTCATCGCCTGGATGGACACCGCGACGCCGAAGGAATACGCCGCCTTCGCACCGATCGTTTTTGATTTCGCCGAAGCCGACGATGAGATCGCGCGCTCCATCGTCGAAAGCGCGGCGCTGCATGTGGAGCAGTTCATCGAGACGATTTTTGTCCGCGGCGCGCCGCGCTGTTCGCTGGCCGGCGGCCTTGCGCCGCGCATGCGCCCCTGGCTGCGCGAGCGCACCGCCGCCCGCCTGTCGCCGCCCCTCGGCGACCCGCTGGACGGCGCGCTGCTGCTGGCCGGATTGCGCAAGCCGTAACATTCTCGCGATTCGCCGGCCCCGACTGAACCACAGGTCGAGCGAGGCCCCGTTTTCTCTCCGGTTCCACGGTATTCCTGCATCAATCGGGCTGCATACCTTTCAAGGGCTTCTAAAAGGTTTGCCGCCCGATTTCGTGAATATAATTGTCAGCTATTAATATGGACTCTTTATATTATTAGCCGGCTATTTTCCTGATTGTAACGCGGTTGCAGGCGATTTTGCATCGCTGTTCGCTATGGGCGCATGGCGAGGCAGATGTGGCGGACCTCGTTTCCGCCGTCCGCGCGGCAAAAAGCATAGCCTCCCGTGCGGGGACTCCGGACCTTCTGGTCACGCGAGAGTTACCTTAGAATCATTTTGATGACCGACCGGTCATGTTATTAATGGTTATGCCGCAATGGCGTAATTTTCCGAGCGGACCCGCAGTCCGCACATTAGAATATAGGGAGCCTGGAGCCGGCCGCTGAAACCACCGGCTTTCCGTTCCCCGGGAGGAAACGAAGTGCGTTTGTTTGATCGCGTCTCTCATCGTTCCGTTTTAGCGGGCATTGCCGGCTCCGCCGTGCTCGCGCTGGCCGCGTGCTCGCAGCCTGGCGGCGACGCCAAGCCGGCGGCGCCCGCCGCAACCGAGGCGGCGGCCCTGCCCGACGCCACGTCGGCGGCGCGGGTGCGCCTCATGACCGCGAGCCAATATGCCAACGTGATCGCCGACGTGTTCGGCGCCGACATCAAGCCGGGCAAGCCGTTGGGTCCGCTGACGCGCACCGACGGCCTCGTCGCGTCCGGCGCCGCCAAGGTCGGCGTCACCTCGGGCGATATGATGAAGCTGCAGCGCGCGGCCTCCGCCGTCGCCGCGCAGGTCGTCGACAACGGCAACCTCGAGCAGGAAATCCCCTCGCACCGCGATTCGCTGGTGCCATGCAAGCCGAAGGACCCGGCCGCCGCGGATGACGCCTGCGCCACCAAGTTCATCGCGCAGACGGGCCGTCTGCTGTACCGCCGTCCGCTTACGAATGACCTTCTGAATGAATATGTCGCGAAGGCGAAGAAGGCCGCCGACGACAACAAGGACTTCTATGCCGGTCTCACCGGCGTGCTGGAAGGCATGCTGGTCGATCCGAACGTGCTGATGATCACCGACATCGCCGAGGCCGATCCGAAGCACGCCGGACAAAAGCGCCTCGACGCCTACAGCGTCGCCTCGCGGCTGTCGTTCTTCCTGTGGAACACGGTGCCGGACGACACGCTCCTGAAAATGGCGCAGAGCGGCGAGATTCTTACCCCGAAGGGCCGCGCCAAGGCCATCGACATGATGCTGGCCAGCCCGAAACTGGAGAACGGCGTGCGCGCCTTCTTCGACGACATGTTCGCCTTCGACGACTTCGACAACCTGTCGAAGGACGGCGCTGTGTACCCGATCGTCACCGGCACGGCGCTCAAGGACGCGCGCGAGCAGACGCTCCGCACGGTCGCCGATCACCTGGTCACGCGCCGCGGCGATTACCGCGACCTGTTCACGACCAAGCATACGTTCATGTCGCCCGCGCTCGCGGCGATCTACCAGGTTCCGACGAAGCCGGGATGGACCGCGTACGATTTCCCGGACTCGAGCCCGCGCCAGGGCATCCTGACGCACATCTCGTTCCTGGCCGTTCACTCGCACCCGGCCCGCAGCTCGGCCACGTTGCGCGGCAAGGCGCTGCGCGAGCTGTTCCTGTGCCAGAAGGTTCCGGCGCCGCCGGCGAACGTCGACTTCTCGGCGCTTGAAGATCCAACCTCGCCGTTCCGTACGGCCCGCGACCGCGTGAACTTCCACCTGCAGAACCCGGTGTGCGCCGGCTGCCACAAGATCACCGATCCGATGGGCCTCGCGCTCGAGAACTTCGACGGCGGCGGTCAGTACCGCGACAACGAAAAGGGCGTCGCCATCGACGCCAGCGGCAACCTGGACGGCGCGAGCTTCAAGGACGTCACGGGCCTGTCGAAGGCGCTGCACGACCATGCGCAGGTTCCGCGCTGCCTCGTGCGCCGCATATACAGCTACGGCACCGGCGGTCCGCTCACCAACGATTCGAACGACCAGGTCGATGCTCTGACGAAGGTGTTTGCCGCGAGCGGCTACCGCGTTCCGGATCTGATGCGCGCGATCGCCCAGTCCGACGCCTTTATCCGCGTTTCCGATGCCGAAGTCCCGAAAACCACCGCTTCCGCCGCCGCTCCGCCGGCGCCCGCGGCGCATTAATTAACGAGGAGGATACGATGAACACTTTCCTGGAATCTCTCACCCGTCGCCGCCTGCTGCGCGGCATGCTCGCGGGCTCGGCGGTCTCGGTCGGCCTGCCGCTGCTCGACATCTTCCTCAACGGCAACGGCAACGCCCTTGCCGACGGTTCGCCGATGCCGATCCGCTTCGGCACCTGGGGCTGGGGCCTGGGCATGAGCGAGAAGATCTTCAAGCCGAAGCAGTACGGCGCGAGCTGGGAACTGCCGGAAGAAATCGAATCCCTGAAGCCGGTCCAGAAGCACCTCAACCTTTACACGGGCTTCAACGGCTTCCGCGACGCCGCTCCGAACCTCTGCCACACCACGGGCTGGGTGATCCTGCGTTCGGGCGCCGCGCCGATGTCGGGCAACGACAAGCCGAATGAAACCATCGACGTGACCGTGGCCAAGAAGATCGGCACCACCACGCGCTTCCCGATGCTGACCATGTCGGCCACCGGCGATCCGCGCGACACGCAGTCCTACGAAAGCGCGAGCCTGGTCAACACCTCGGAAGGCTCGGCCCTCGGCCTTTACACCACCGTCTTCGGCCCGGACTTCCAGGATCCGAACGCGAAGGAGTTCAAGCCGAACCCGAAGATCATGGTTCGCCAGAGCGTGATCTCGAGCGTCATGGACAACACCAAGAAACTCGAACAGATGGTCGGCGCCGAGGACAAGCAGCGCATCGACCAGTACTTCACGGGCCTGCGCGACCTCGAAAAGCAGTTCGAACGCCAGCTCACGAAGCCGGAACCGCGCGAAGCTTGCGTCGCGCCGAAGCCGCTGCGCGGCGATATCGCCACGGGCGTGGACTACGAACTGGTGAACAAGCGTCACCAGACCATGACCGACATCCTCGTCATGGCGATGGCCTGCGACCAGACCCGCGTGTTCAACATGCTCTACTCGAAGTCCTTCGCCTCGACCACGAAGCCGGACTACGAGAAGCCGCACCACACCGCCAGCCACGAAGAACCGCTCGATCCGCAGCTCGGCTACCAGCCGATGGTGTCCTGGTTCCTGCGCCGCGCGTTCGAGAACTGGGCCTACTTCGTCGGCGCCTTCGCCAAGGTGAAGGAAGGCGACGGCACGCTGCTCGACAACATGGCGATCTACGCCTCGACCGATCAGAGCTTCGCCAAGATCCACTCGATCGACGGCCTGCCGATGTTCTCGGCCGGCCGCGCGGGCGGCAAGCTGAAGACCGGCCTGCACATCGACGGCCAGGGCACGACGGGCTGCCGCCTCGGCTACACCCTGATGAAGGCCGTTGGCCTTGATCTGCCGACTTGGGGCAACCAGTCGAACCAGACCAACAAGGTCATCTCCGAAATGGTCGTCTAGGCCGGGACTTCAGATACGTCGATGAAACCGTTCAATGTTGTCTTGATCGCAAGTCTCGCACTCGGCGGCGCCGCAAACGCCGCCGAGAAGCGCATGGTCGAGGACTATGCGAAAGTGCCGATGCCGGCCGGCGTGCAGGTGGTCGTCACCGAGATGGAAGGTCCTGTGTTCGCCGATGCGCAGGGTAAAACTCTGTACATTTGGCCGCAGAAGGCGATGCGCATCGGTTTCGCCGGCGACCCGAAGGAAAAGTCGTTTTGCGAAGACAAGCCCACCACCAAGACCGCGGGCATGATGAGCCCGTGGCCGGCGGGGCTTGATCTGCCGGAGCTCGATCGCCGTAAATCCTGCGCGGCGACATGGCCGCCGCTGCTTGCCCCGGCCGACGCCAAGCCGCTCGGCCAATGGACCGTCATCGAGCGCAGCGACGGCAAGAAACAATGGGCCTACAACAAGCAGCCCGTCTACACCTCCGACCTCGATGACCGCCGCGGCGACACCAACGGCGCCGCGACCGTCTTCCGCCGCGGCGGCGACGAGCCCGCCGAGCGTGAAGTCGTGGGCCCGCCGCCCAACGTGCCGCCGGGCTTCAACGTGCTGACAACGCGCGCCGGGCGCATGATCGTGAACGAAGCGCGTTATTCGATTTACACGTCGGACAACGATCCCGCGGGCAAGTCCAACTGCACGGGCGATTGCGCGCGCGTGTGGATCCCGGTGCTGGCGCCGTCCTCGGCGCAGCCGCAGGGCGAATGGACCATCGTCCAGCGCGCCGCCGGGGTGCGTCAGTGGGCCTTTCGCAAGAAGCCGGTCTACACCTTCTCGGAAGATACGCGCCGCGCAAGCCTCGCGGGCTCCGAAGTTCCGGGCTGGCACAATGTCTATACCCAGTTCGCGCCGCCCAATCCGTCCGAGCTGACCGAGCAGATGACGCTGGCCGGCGACGTGGTGGCCGACGCCAAGGGCATGACGATCTATCACTACACCTGCGGTGACGATTCCCAGGACCAGATGTCCTGCGACACCATGGACAGCCCGCAGGTCTATCGCATCGCCATTGCGGGCGGCGGCAATTGGGACCGCGCCCTGACGATGTGGCCCTATGTGCAGGCGTCCGCGAACGCGAGACTGCCGGCCAATCAGTTGTGGTCGATTGTATGGGTGGACCCGAAGACCGGCCGCGAGGCGCAGGCGAACGCGCCCGGCGCGCTGAAGGTTTGGGCCTATCGCAAGCGTCCGCTGTACACCTACGCCGGCGACAAGGAGCCGGGCGACATCGAAGGCAACGGCATCGGTGAGTGGCAAGGCTGGCGGAACGGGTTCCGCGCCTTGTTCGTGCGCGATGAATTTGGCCGGTAACGAGAGAACCGGTTGTGACGTGAAGGTGAGGTCACGGGAGATGAGAGTGTTCAAAGCTTTGCTGATCGCTGGGATCGCGACCGCCGGCTTTGCGGCGGGCGCGAACGCCCAGCAGCGTATGGTGGAAGATTATGTGCGCGCGCCGATGCCCCCGGGCGTTCAGGTGCGTCATACGGACCTCGAAGGCCCGGTCTTCACCACCGCCGCCGGCATGACTCTTTACGTGTGGCCGCAGAAGGCCATGCGCGTCGGCTATTCCGGCGACGGCAAGGGCAAGTCCACCTGCACCGACAAAGTGACCACGCAGACCGCGGGCATGATGAGCCCCTGGCCGGCGGGCATGGATCTGCCGGAACTCGACAAGCGCCTGTCGTGCGTCGCCACCTGGCCGGCCTTCCTCGCGCCGGACGATGCGAAGCCCATGGGCCTGTGGACGGTCATCACGCGTCCCGACGGCAAGAAACAGTGGGCCTACGATGAACTGCCGGTCTACACGTCGATCCTCGATAAGGTCCCCGGCGAGACCAACGGCGGCTCCGGTACGCTTCCGGAAGGCGGCAGCGGCAATGCGCCGGCGCGCCTGCCGGTCGGTCCGCGCCCCAACGTTCCGCCCGGCTTCAACGTGGTGACCACCCTTCAGGGCCGCATGGTCGTGAACGACAAGGGCTATTCGGTCTATAGCTGGGACAACGATGCCGCGAATAAGTCCAACTGCACCGGCGATTGCGCGCGCATCTGGATCCCGGCCGTCGCGCCGGCCTCGGCCTCGCCGCAGGGCGAATGGACCATCATTCAGCGCGCCGCCGGCGTGCGTCAGTGGGCCTTCCGCAAGAAGCCGGTCTACACCTTCAGCGAAGACACCCAGAGAGAGAGCCTCAACGGCGGCGACGTGCCGGGCTGGCATAACATCTATACCCAGGTCGCGCCGTCGCATCCGTCCGAATTCACGGTGCAGAATTCGCTCACGGGCGATCTTCTGGCCGACGCGAAGGGCAAGACGATCTACTTCTATACCTGCAACGACGACTCCCTGGATCAGCTCTCGTGCGACACCATGGACAGCCCGCAGGTGTACCGTATCGCCATCGCCGGCGGCGGCAACTGGGAGCGCGCCCTGAAGATGTGGCCTTACGTGCAGGCGCCCGCCAATCCGAAACTGCCGAGCCAGTTGTGGTCGGTGGTGTGGGTCGATCCGAAGACCGGCCATGAAGCGCAGGCCAATCAGGCCGGCGCGCAGCGCGTGTGGGCCTATCGCGGGCGTCCCGTCTACACCTATGCCGACGACAAGGAGCCGGGCGACATCGAAGGCAACGGCATGGGCGAGTGGCAAGGCAAGCGCAATGGATTCCGGGCGTTCTACGTTCGGGAAGAATTTGGCGGACGCCGCGGCTAGCCCCGCGGGTCCTTACGAAATTTGAGTGTGGAGGAAGAAATGAAGGTTATGTGCAAACTGCTTCTGGGAGCCAGCTCGCTGCTGGCCCTGGCGCTCGGCGGCGGCGCCGCTTACGCGGCCGAAGGTGAATCGATCATCAAGGATCGCCGCATCGGCTACGTGACCACCGAGCTGCACTGGACCATGTACCAGACGCCGGACGGCAAGGCCGAGTGCCCGAAGGGCCTGTCGCCGAACGGTCCGCGCGAGATCTTCAAGGCCCTGTTCCCGAACCTGGGGCCGGTGGCCGACACGCAGCTCGCGCGCGAAGCCATCAAGATGTATCCGGACGACCTTCCGGGTAACAAGTTCGACTACATCCCGGTCACGGGTACGGTTGCCAACGGCCTGAACCTCGACGGCAAGGTCGACGCGGACGACTTCACCAGCCCGACCGGCGAAAAAGGCATCGACAACGCCTTCTTCCATGTGACCGGCTGCAATTCGCAGTTCCGCGGTCCGGAAGGCCAGCTCCAGCTGTTCGCCAACAAGCAGATCCCGGGCTTCGGCTTCAACCGCATCCTGCTCGAGATCACCGACGTCGACAGCCTGTCCGACGATCCCGATGTGACCGTGACCATCTACCGCGGCCGCGATCCGCTCCTGCTCGACGCCACGGGCGAAAAAGTCGCTCCGGGCGGCACGCAGCGCGTGGACATGCACTACGGCGCCAAGATCATCCAGAAGTTCAAGGGCAGGATCGAAGGCGGCGTGCTGATCTCGGAAGCCAAGGACGGCAAGTGGCCGTGGCAGATATTCCCGGGCGTGCCCTACTCGCTGCAGGTCCGCGACATGCGCTTCCAGATGAAGCTGACCCCGACGGCCGCCAACGGCCTCATCGCGGGTTATTACGACGTCAACTCGCTGTACAAGTGGCTGACCAGCTGGTCGACGCACCACCTGTCCTACGGCCAGCTGGAAGCGGCGGAGTTCCATGCGCAGGTCAAGAAGTACGCGGACGCCTATCCGGACGCGAACGGCAAGAACACCGCGATCTCCAGCGCCATCACCCTCGACATGGC
>JAYSFT010000136.1:0-4754 GCA_041913245.1 Rhodospirillaceae bacterium
GCAGCGGCATGATCAGCACGACCATGATGAGCACGATGCCCATCGCGAAGCCGAGATCGCCGCGGCGCAAGGAGGCGCCGATGCGCTCGCCGACCTGGCCGAAATCGAAATTCGCAAACGCGCCGTTTTGCGCAACCGCCGACGTGCCGGCCGGCGCGGGGACGCCCGCCCCGCCTGGTTGCGCTGTGTGTTCGGCCATCCTCAACCCTCTTGAACCCGCGTGCCGCGCGCCGTTCGGGCGGCGCGTTAACTTTTGCCCGCCCCGGGTTAACACCTCGTTTAAACCGGCAATTTTTGCCCATCAGCATTTGGGGTCAGACTCCATTTCTTTAATTTACTCTGACCCCAAATCTCGCTATACTTTTTCACTCATTATTTCAGGGGGTTGGATGGCACGTCTGGGGCGGTATTTCGTGGCGGATCAGCCCCTGCATGTGATCCAGCGCGGCAACAATAAGAGCCGCATCTTCTTCACCCGCGACGACGCCATCTTTTTCCTCGGCTGGCTGGGTGACGCGGCCGAGCGCTATGGTCTATCGATTCACGCCTACGTGCTCATGCCCAACCACATTCATCTGCTGGCCTCGCCGCGGGACGCCGAAAGCCTGCCGCGCACCATGCAGTCGGTCGGCCGACGCTACGTGCGCTACCTCAACCGGCGCATCGAACGCTCGGGCACGCTGTGGGAAGGCCGCTACCGCGCGACGGTCGTCGATACCGACACCTACTTCATGCGGGTCGCGCGCTACATCGAGCTGAACCCGGTCCGCGCCGCGCTTTCGCCGGATCCCGGGTCCTACCGCTGGTCGAGCCACCGCGCCAATGCGTTGGGAGCGGCCGATCCCCTCGTGACTCCGCACGCGCTTTACCGCTCGTTGGGCGCCGACTCCGCTGCGCGCGCGGACTCCTACCGCGCGCTGTTCGCCGAACCGCTCACCGCGCCCATGCTGGCGACGATCCGCGGCGCCACCAACCGCGGCTGGGCGCTCGGCGACGAAGCCTTCCAGGAACGCATATCCCTCGCCGGCGGCCGCCGTGCGAAGCCGTTGGCCAAGGGGCGCGCGCCGGCAAACCTCGATCCGCCGTCCGCCGGCCCGTCACCGGATTTCCTGGCCGGCTAGCCGCGTCAGGTCTTCCCGCCCGCCATATCGATGTACTTCTGCAGGATCGCAAAACCTTCGAAGCGCGTGACGCCGGGATTGCGCGCCGCGTCGAACACGGGTTCGGCCGGCGCGAGCACCGGGCCTTCGCCGTCGGCGACAAAGGCGCTGCTTTCGAGTTTGAGCGGCGTGCGGAAGCGCGAAATTCCCGATTTGAGAGCAAGTAGCGGGATGCGGCCCGCCGATGCCGGCGCCATTTTCCCCGTATGTCCCGCGCATGCTAAAAGGAAAGCCCATGACCGCCGTTCGCACATCCGCCCCGACCCCGCCGACCCCGCCGACCGAACAGGACCCGCGCTGGGCGGCCGTGGTCGCGAAGGATAAAAGCGCGGACGGACGCTTTTATTATGCGGTGAAGACGACCGGCGTTTACTGCCGGCCCTCCTGCGCCGCGCGCCGCGCCAATCCGCGCAACGTCAGCTTCCATCGCACGCCGGCCGAGGCCGAGGCGGCGGGCTTCCGCGCCTGCAAACGCTGCGAGCCGAACGGCTCGCCGCGCGCGGCCGCGCACGGCGCGATGATCGCCTGGGCCTGCCGCATGATCGAAGGCCGCGAGGAATCGCCCTCGACCGCCGAACTCGCCGAGAGCGCCGGCGTCAGCACCTTCCATTTCCACCGGCTGTTTAAATCCGTGACAGGCCTGACGCCCAAGGCCTACGCCCAGGCCCACCGCGCGCGCGAGGTTCGCGCCCGCCTGCCGCGCAGCACGTCGGTCACCGCCGCGGCCTACGACGCCGGCTTCAACGCCTCCAGCCGCTTCTATGAGAAGGCGGCGGAGATCCTCGGCATGAAGCCGGGCGATTACCGGCGCGGCGGAACGGGCGAACGGGTCCGCTTCGCGCTCGCGCAATGTTCGCTCGGCGCGATCCTCGTCGCGGCGAGTGAAAAAGGCATCTGCGCGATTTCCCTCGGCGAGGAGCCCGAGGCGTTGTTGCGCGAACTCGAGGACCGTTTCCCAAAAGCCCGATTGATCGGCGGCGATGCCGCGTTCGAAAGCACCGTCGCAAAAGTGATCGCTTTTGTCGAAAAGCCGGGCGTCGGTCTCGATCTTCCGCTCGACGTGCGCGGCACCGCCTTTCAGGAACGCGTCTGGCGCGCGCTGCGCAAGATCCCCGCGGGCCGCAGCGTCACCTACGCCGAACTCGCAGCCAAGATCGGCGCGCCCGCCGCCGTGCGGGCTGTCGCCGGCGCGTGCGCCGCGAACACGATTGCCGTCGCCATCCCGTGTCACCGCGTCGTGCGCAAGGGCGGCGCGTTGTCGGGATACCGGTGGGGCGTCGCGCGCAAGCGTGCCCTTCTGGATCGCGAAGCCGCGAACAAGAAAGCCTGACTCCTCGCAATTGCATTTCATCGCGACTGCGCGCGGCGCGCTGCGAACGCATCGCGTGTGCCGATCATGAAGATGCGCGTCCTCAATCTTGCCCCGAAACCGGCATGATCCCTGCGTTGTGACTCTTGTAGATGAGCGGCTGGGAGCGATGAGATGAGGAGATTGGTGATGAAAAAGACCCTGAGCATTTTCGCCGTCGCGGTGAGCGGCGCCCTTGCCGTGTCCGCATGTACGACGCGCGAAACGCGGATCATTCAGCCGGCTGTCGCGGTGCCGGCGGCCCCGGCGGGCACGACCGTGATCGTCCCGGACAAGGACCCCGATATCATCGTGGATATCGATTAAATCCTGCGATCAAGGCCTTGCGAAAGAACGCCGCCGTTTATCACGCGCGGCGTTTTTCGCGTTACATCTCGGGCCGGAACCAACCGCGCCGCGCGTCCGTTCTTGCTGTCGAATATCGCCTTTCAACGGAGAGAACCATGAACCCCCTGCTCGCGCTCGCCGTGGCCGCGCTCCTGTTGCCCGGCATGGCCGCCGCCCAGACAGGCACGCCGGCGCCAAAGCCGCATACCGTCGATCTCATGAAATATGTCGAGGAGGCGTCGGCCGCCGACCTCTTTGAAGTGAAAGCGAGCCAACTCGCGCTTCAGCGTTCGCACGACCCCGCCATCCGTCAGTTCGCCCAGCAAATGGTGTCTGAGCATACGGACTCCTCCAACAAGCTGAAGATGGAACTCGAGGCGGCCAAGGTGGAGGTGAAACCGCCGCAGACCCTGGACCCCGAAAAGCAGGCGATGCTCGACAAGCTCATGAACGTGGGCATGGAAGACTTCAACAAGCTGTACATGACCATGCAGGTCGCGGGCCATCAGGAGGCGCTCGATCTTCACGCGCAGTTTGCGGGAAACGGGACGGACAACTTCCAGAAATTCGCCAGCCTGATGACGATCCATGTGAAGGGCCACCTCGATAAGGCCAAACAGATCGAAAGCACGCTGCCCGACACCGTGAAGTAAGGGGCGCCGCCGGCCTAATGCAGGTCCTTGGAATTCGGCTTACGCCGGCCCGTGTATCCGGCGGTGAAGCCGGCGTCCAGGAACGGACGCAAGGGATCGTTCTTGAATTCGTAATCGACCCACAGGTCGCGGGCATATTGTTCGCGTGAACGGGGCCAGCCCGTCGCGCGCAGCGATGTGCCCAGTTCATAGGCCATGTCGATGGCCTGGTCCGGTGTCGTTGTCTGTGTGACTTGAAACGGCATTGGGTTACGCGCCTCGGTTTTCTTGTCTCATCTTCTCTGCGCCGCGCCGGCTGTCCCACGAGCGGACGCGGCAGGAAGACTTCGGGATACATAACGCGAACAGGGGATTTTTGTTTCCATTTTCGCCGGTTGCGCGAACGCAACTTCGCCTCAAAAAGCAAAAGGCGCCGGGTTTTCAAACCCGGCGCCTTTGCGAGGTCGGTCCGCGCTCCGGCGTGATGCAGCCGGAGCGCGGGGACGAGCCTAGTCCATCACGTCTAGTCCATCACGATTTCAACGCGGCGGTTCTGGGGCTCTTTCACACCGTCGCCGGTTTGAACGAGCGGCTCCGACTCACCCTTGAACATCACGACGATTTCCGCGTCCTTGAAGCCCTGCTTGATCAGCTCGGCCTTCACCGCGCGGGCGCGGCGTTCGGACAGCGCCAGGTTATATGCCGGCGTACCCGACGTATCGGCGTGACCGGTCGTGGAGATGCGGACCTTGCCGTTCTTCTTCGCGTAAGCCGCGGCTTCCGTGATGATCTTCGCGGCGTCCACCCGGATGTTCGAGCGGTCGAAGTCGAAGAACACCAGGAACTTCTGCGGCACCGGCGGCGGCGGAGGCGGCGGCGGCGGGGGAGGCGGCGGCGGGGGCGGCGGCGGCGGAGCCGCGGCAGGCGCCGGGGCGGGGGCCGGAGCCGGCTTCGCGAACGAGAAGCGCACGCCGAACAGGATGTTGTGGCTCTTGTTGTCGAAATCCGTCATCTGCTCGGCGCCGGTGGAGGCGAACGAGAGATTCGGCATCGCGATGTAGCGGTAGTCGATGAACCACGCGGCGCGCTCGCCGATCGGGCCTTCGACGCCGGCGATCGCCTGCCATTGCAGATGGGTGTCGGTGTTGTTGTACAGCGCGCCCAGGCTGTTGACGTTCTTCAGCTTGGTTTCGGCGTATCCGAGACCCGCGCCGATGTACGGCGTCACGACGCCGCCCATCTTCTGGAAGTCATAGAGGCCGTTGA
>JAYSFT010000136.1:4854-8458 GCA_041913245.1 Rhodospirillaceae bacterium
CCGATGTACGGCGTCACGACGCCGCCCATCTTCTGGAAGTCATAGAGGCCGTTGAGGCCGATGTCCCAGGTCTTGGCTTTGCCGCCGGCCGGAACGGCCTGCACGCCCTTGATGCCGGCGTTGCGGTAGCCGAATTCCATTTCAAGGCGGAAGCCGGAATCCATTTTGTAGCCGCCGGCGATGTTGCCGAGCCAGCCGTTGTCGAACGACAGCTTCGCGCCGGTGGTCGACGTCGGGACGCCCGCCAGGTTGGTGCGGTCGTGCTGCGTCATGTTGAGGCCGGCGCCGAGCGAGAAATAACCGCCCGGATCGACGGCATGCGCCGAGGTCGAGATCGCGACACTGGCTGCGGCGGCCATGAGCGCGACGGATAGTCTTTTCATTGCTTATTCTCCGATAAAGCGTATGCGAAGGGGGGATCGCACACGGCTGCAACCATGGCGACAGGACGGTCATGTCGCAAGGCCGCAAACGCGTCTTTTGACTTATTTCTCAGAGTGTTGCGCCAATACAATAAGAGGATGTACCGGGCGGGATCCCTCCGCCACATGAACGCGTGGTGGAAAGGAAAGGTTCCCGCGCCGCTTTCAAGATTTTTGCCGCGCAACCGCATGCGTGGGCGAAACCGGCGGTTACGTCGCGCCCGGGCGCGCGACTCGCGTCAGCTCACAAGCTGCGGCGCGATCGGTTTGTGGCCGGGCGTTTCGTGGTGAAACACCTGGCCCAGATCGCGCGCGTTCACCCGCTGGCCGCAGCCGCCGCAGCGGTACGACAATTCACGCTGCTGCGAGAACGGCGCATCGAACTGCTTGGCGATTCGGCCCGAGAACGGGTTGTCGAGTTTGAGCGCATGGAATGTGGGTTCGCCGATCATGCATCGATAACGCGTCGGCGCGAATTTGGTTCGGGCGGCAACCTTGGCAACATTGGGGCACGCGCGCGAGTCACGGCAACTTTCGCAGGCAAGCCGGCGTTGATTCGGCGACAGCCGCCGTGATGACGGCGGCGATGCTTGCCGGGCGCGCCATGTACGCACTGTTCCTCGAACAACAAGACGGTCATCTCGAATGGTTCTGCGCCGCCGCCGATGAAGAGCGCGCGCGCGTCGTGGCGCGTTTCTCCTCGAAATACGGTTCGAGCCCGGTCGTGGTCATGAAGCAGTCGAACGGTGCGGCCACCAGTATCGCCGCGTTCCGCGACGGCCGCCCGGTGCCGCTCAAGCATTGAGCCCAACGCGGCGCGTCGTCACGATTTTGCCTGATTCCATTGGGTTTTTCCGGGCGCGCGCGGAACCAGGCGAGCCGCTTCGCCGTTTGGCCTTCATTCGGATGATTTACTTGTCCTGTATGTGAGTTTGTCATGTTCCGCGTTGTCTCATGTGTCGCCGCCTGCGTTCTTGCGTTCACGATCTCATTTCCGGCCGGTGCGCAGTCCTCCGTATCGGTCGGCGGCGAATCAGAAATCACCTCGCCCGCGCCGCTCGGTCCGCCGAAATCCATCACGCAACACTATGTGCCGCACGGCGCCGCACCGGCACGCGCGCTCGGTCTGCTGGTTGAGGACGCCGCGCCTGTCCCGGGAGTCTCCCTCCCTGGACTCGCCGTGACGTCTTCGGAACCGGTCGCGCGCACGGCCGCGGCGCAGCGGGGTGTCGACCATCCCGTCATTGTCGTCTCCCATATGAAGGGCGCCGGCCGCGAATAAGCGCACCGAATAATCTTGCGACCTATTCTTAATTGCAATACACCGGTATATGCTGGTTGTGGGCTATTAAGGACGATCTCGATGCGGGCGCAGGCTGCGGTTTTCTTTCGGCGGTTTTCTCTTGTGATCGCGCTGTGCGCGGGCGCGTTCGTCGCGCCGCCTGTCGCCGCGCAGGACGGCGCCGCGCCGCCCGCCCCCGCGTCCTCCGCCCCCGTGTCCTCCGCCCCCGTGTCCTCCGACCCCACGGCCGATGTGCGCCAGGTCTGGCAGCTCGTCGATTACATCGCCGTCGATTATGTCGGCGCCATCCAGGACGGCGCGGTGATCAGCGAAGGCGAATACGCCGAGATGGTGGAGTTCGCCGCGACGGTTCATTCCCGTCTGGCCACGCTGCCCGCCAAGGACGGACAGGCCGCGCTCCTCACGCAGGCGCAAGGCTTGATGGCCGCGATCGCGAACCGCGCCGCGCCGCCGGAGGTCGCCCAACTCGCCAACACCCTGAGCGCCGCGCTCGTCGCGCTCTATCCGGTGCCGGTCGCGCCGGCGCAGGCGCCCGATCTCGGCGCCGCGCGGACGCTCTATGTCGAGAACTGCGCCTCATGCCACGGCCTTGAAGGCCGCGGCGACGGCGAAACCGGCGCCCACCTCGACCCGCCGCCGATCGCCTTCACCGATCACGAACGCGCCCGCGTGCGCAGCCCGTTCGCGCTTTATGAAGTGATCACCCAAGGTGTCGCCGACACCGGCATGGCCAGCTTCGAACAGTTGCCGGCCGATCAGCGCTGGGCGCTGGCCTTCTACGTCGGCAACATGTCCGCGACGCCCGAGCTGCGTGCCGAAGGCGAGAAGCTGTGGCGGGACACCGCCGCCGTCCGCGCCGCCGTGCCCGATCTCGCCGCGCTCACCGCGGCGACCGAAGAAAAACTCGCCGGCGCCATCGGCGCCGCGCCGGCCCGCGCGGTCACCGCTTACCTGCGCGCCTCGCCGGGTGTCGCCGAACGTCCGGCCGCCGAAGGCGGTCTCGCCGTCGCGCGCGCGCGTCTCGCGGAAAGCGTGAAGGCCTATGAAGCCGGTGACGCCCGCGCCGCCGGTCAATTGGCTTTGTCCTCTTATCTCGACGGCTTCGAACCGGTGGAAGGCGTGCTGCGCACGCGCGACGCCGGCCTTCTGGCGCAGGTCGAAACCGCCATGGGTGAATACCGCACGCGCATCAATGCCGCCGCTCCGGTCGCCGACGTGACCGCGCAGGCGGCCGTGCTGCGCGGGTTGTTCGACGCCACCGACGCCGCGCTGTCGCCGTCGGCGGACGACGGCGCCGCGGCGTTCCTCGGCGCGTTCACCATCCTCGTGCGCGAAGGCGTCGAAGCCTTGCTGGTCGTCGTCGCGATGATCGGCTTCCTCGGGAAGGTCGATCGCCGTGACGTGCTGCCGTATGTGCACGGCGGCTGGGCCGCGGCGCTGGTCGCCGGCCTCATCACCTGGGCGGTCGCGGCCTACTTCTTCGAAATCGACGGCGCGAGCCGCGAGTTCACGGAAGGCTTCGCCGCCCTGTTCGCCGCCGTCATCCTGGTCGCGGTGGGCATCTGGATGCACGGCAAGAGCCTTGCCGGGCGCTGGCAGGCTTATATCAAGGAACAGGTCTCCTCCGCGCTCGGCAAAAGCTCCGCGTGGTTCCTGTTCGGCCTGGCGTTCGTCGCCGTCTACCGCGAAGTGTTCGAAACCATCCTGTTCTACATCGCGCTGTGGGCGCGCGGGAACGTGGGCGCCATTGTCGGCGGCTTCTTCGCCGGCGCCGCCGCGCTGGCCGTCATCACGGTCGTGATGCTGCGCACCAGCAAGCGCCTGCCGATCTCGCAGTTCTTCGCCTGGAGTTCGGCGCTGGTGGCGCTGCTCGCCATCG
>JAYSFT010000137.1:0-8384 GCA_041913245.1 Rhodospirillaceae bacterium
GCTTCTGCTCTACCATTGAGCTACACCCGCCCGCGGGGCGTAGTATTAGCGATCCGGCGCCCAAATCGGCAAGGAAATTGTGATTTTGCGCGGTTTTTGCGGGGTTTTCGCAGGAATTTCGCGGCTCTCTCCCGCTATTTTTCTCGTGCTAGGCTCAGGCCTTGCTTTGGGGATGCCAACAAGAGGGGATATTCATGAAAACCGGAGTCCGCGCTCTGCTCGCCGCCACCGCGCTTGTTGCGCTCGCCTCGTGTAATCGACCGGCGCCGAAGGCCGAAGCCACGCCGCCGTTCAGCGTGGTCGAAGCGTCCATCTCCGATATGCAGAAGGCGATGCAGGACGGGCGCGTGACCTCGCGTCAGCTCGTCGAACAATATTTGCAACGCATCGCGCTGTACGATCATCGCCTGCACGCGGCGGTCTCGGTGAACCCCAACGCGCTCACGCAGGCCGACGAACTGGACAAGGAACGGGCGAGCGGCAAGATCCGCGGGCCCCTGCACGGCATCCCCGTGGCCGTCAAAGACAACATCCAGACCGCGACGGATATGCCCACGACCGGCGGCGCGATCGCGTTCAAGGGCTACTATCCGCCGTATGACGCGACCCTCGTGAAAAACCTGAAGGACGCCGGTGCGATCATCATCGCAAAGTCCACGCTCACCGAACTCGCCAACTGGATGGCGGGCCCGCCGAACCAGATGGAGTCCGGCTACAACGCCATGGTCGGCCAGAGCTACAATCCGTATGACCCGCGCATGCAGGCCGACCTCGAGCCGGAGATGAGCACCGGCGGGTCGAGCTCGGGCATCGGCGTCGCCGTCAACATGTGGGCCGCCAACGTCGGCACCGATACGGGCGGCTCCGTCATGAGCCCCACCAACGCCAACATGCTGGCCGGCCTGCGCGCGACCACGGGCCGCATCAGCCGCTGGGGCATCATTCCGGTGAGCCTGGACCAGGACATGTCGGGCCCGATGGCCAAGACGGTGACGGATGTCGCCATCATGCTGGGCGCGATGGAAAGCAAGCAGCCTGATCCCAACGACCCCGCGACCGCCAAGTGCCGGCCGCCGGCGAACAACGACTACACGCAGTTCCTGAAGGCGGACGCATTGAAAGGCGCGCGCATCGGCGTGTCGCGCGCGGCGATCTACACGCCGCTCGACCTGCCGGGCGGCGGCAAGCGCCCAGGCCTGCGGCCCGACGAACTCGCCGCGATGGAAGAAGCCATCGCCGCGATCAAGGCGGCCGGCGCGGAGGTCGTCGAGAAGGATTTCCCGACCTATCTGGAACAGGACCCGAAGAAGAACTTCGCGCTTCACATCGTCTGCCAGACCAACGTGCCGGGCGTGAACGACACCTGCTCGACCATCTTCAACTACGGCATGAAACGCGACTTCAACGCGTGGCTTGCGACCCTCGGTCCGAACGCGCCGTTCAAGTCGCTGACGGAGCTGCGCGCGTGGAATCTCGCGCATACGGATTGGAATACGATCCGCTACAAACAATCGCGCCTCGATAGTTCGGACGCGGTCGATCTCGTGAAGGACAAGGCGCGTTATGACGCGGACCGCGCGCGCGGCCTGGAGATGAGCAAGGCGCAGGGTATCGATACGCTGCTGGTCGGCGAGAAGGTCGACGCCGTGCTGTTCCCGGGCTCGGGCGGCGCGGAATTCGCCTCGCGCGCCGGCTATCCCGGTCTGGTGGTGCCTTTCGGCATGACCACGAATCCGGGCAATGGACCGGATGCCAAGCCGACCGGCGAGAAGGACCGTCCGTTCGGCGTCAGTTTCGTCGGCGCCGAGTGCGGCGAGCCGAAGGTGTTGGCTATCGGCTATGCCTTTGAACAAGCGACAAAAAAGCGTGTTCCGCCGCCGCAGTTCCCTTAACCGTCCTCCCTGCGTCACATGCGCGCTCCACATAAGTCCGTGTCCCTGCTAATGACCGGAAATAGGCGGATTTACGCTGAAGATGATATGGGTATAGGCTGATTTCCGCCGATATGTGAGTCGGCGGGATCCACCGGCGCCTGTGGATTCAAGAGGGAGGACGGCCGCCTGTGGCCGTTCAAAGCGAGCGCCGCGTCCGCGGGGCTCGCAGGGGGAGGATGTCATGAAACGGGTGCGCGCGCCGGACGGCGCCGTGCGGCGCGTGGGCCCGCGATGAGTTCACCGCGCGCGGCCTTGCGTTCGATCTTTGTCAGCCGCACGGCCGTGATCACCGTGGGCGCGCTGATGCTGATCGCCGCGGGGACGCTCAGCTATCTTCTGGCCGAACGGGCGGCGCTGCGGAACCAGGGCAGCGCGGCGCAGGAACGTTTGAACCTCTTGGTCAGCACGCTCGACTACACCATCGGCCGCTACAGCTATTTGCCCGACGTGCTCTCGCAGGCCACGCCGATCATCGAGGCGTTCCGTCACCCCGATAACCCCCGGGCGATCGAGGCCGCCAACCTTTATTTGAAACGGCTGAACGAGACCGCCGATTCCGCCGACCTTTATATCGTCGACAGCAGCGGCATCGCGCTCGCGGCCAGCAACTTCGACCGCGAGAACACCTTCATCGGCCAGAGCTACGCCTTCCGCCCGTACTTCACCGATGCGCTGGTCACCGGCAAGGGCCGCTACTACGCCGTCGGCGTCACGACCGGCCAGCCGGGTTACTTCCTGTGGCACGCGGTGCCCGACGCCGAGGGTAATACGATCGGCGTCGCCGTCGTGAAGATCGACCTCATGCACCTGCAGGACGACTGGCGCAGCGCCGGAGATGTCGTCGCGATGGTCGACGACAACGAAGTCATCTTCCTCACCACGGATCCCCAGTGGCTGTACCGTCCGATGTCGCCGCTGTCGGACGGACAGGTGCGGATGTTCCGCGAAACCCAGCAGTACGGCGGGGCGGTGCTGCGCGCCAGCCCGCTTCTGTCGGGCGAACGAGAGATCGACGGCGTGATGGTCGAGAACATCGACGACGGGTCGGTGACCGGCCATGAGTATGTGGCGTTCTCGCGCACCTTGCCGCAATACGACTGGACCCTGTTCGTGCTCAGCGACATGCGCACGATCCAGGCGCAGGCGGGCCTCGCCGCCGGAGGCGCGGTGATCACCATGATCGCGATGCTGCTGATCGTGCTGGTCACGCACCAGCGGCGCCAGATCATGCGCGCCAAGATGAACGCGCATACCATCCTTGAACAGCGCGTGGCGGCCCGCACGGCGGAACTCACGGCGGCCAATACGCAGCTGTCCGTGGAGATCGACCAGCGCATCCGCATCGAGCAGAATCTACGGCGTGCCCAGGACAATTTGATCCACGCCACCAAGATGGCCAGCCTCGGCCAGGCGCTGGCGGGGGTCGCGCACGAGATCAACCAGTCGCTGGCCGCCCTGCGCACCTATATCGCGAGCACGCGGATTTTTCTGGACCGCACGGACAGGGACCGCGCGGCCACCAATCTCACCACGATTTCATCCATCGTCGAGCGCATGGGCGAACTCACGCAGCATCTGAAAAGTTTCGCGCGCAAGGAAACGGTCGCCAAACAGTCGACCGACCTGATTGCCGCCGTGCGCTACGGGCTGAAGCTGATCGACTACCGCGTCACGGCCGACGATGTGCGGCTGACGGTATTGCAGCCCGGTGAACCCGTGTACGTGGTGGCCAATACCATCCGGCTTGAGCAGGTGGTGGTCAACTTGGTGTCCAATGCGCTGGACGCCATGCGCGACCATTCGAGCCGGAATCTTACGGTCGAGATTTTCCGGAGCGACGACAACACCGCGGTTCTGGAAGTCACGGATACCGGGCGCGGCATTCCGCGCGAGGTCCTGAATTCCGTGTTCGATCCGTTTTACACGACCAAGGACGTCGGCGAGGGCTTGGGGCTTGGCCTGTCGATCTCGTACGGCATCGTCAAGGATATGGGAGGAGATATCACGGTGGAGAGCGAACAGGATGTCGGAACCACGTTCCGCATCACATTGCCGTTGGCCGCGCAAGTGACGGCCGCGGCGGAGATCGGCGCATGAAGCCCGCGGTCCTTGTCGTCGACGACGAAGAGCAAGTCCGCAACTCGATTGTGCAGTGGCTCGAACTTGGCGGCCTGACCGTGGATTCGGCCGCGAACATGCAGGAAGCCCTCGGGGCCATCCGCCGCAGCGTGCCGACGGTCGTGCTCAGCGATTTCAAGATGCCGCAGAAGTCCGGCATGGATCTGTTGAACGAGGTCCACAAGATCGACCCGGACCTGCCGGTCGTGCTGCTCACGGCCCATGGCGACGTGCAGCTCGCTGTGGCGGCGATGCGCGCGGGCGCCTACGATTTCCTCCAGAAACCGTATGTGCCCGACCACCTGACGGCGGTGATCAACCGCGCGATCGAACAGCGCAAACTGAAACTCGAGCTGCGCGATCTGTCGGATCGGGTCGCGGCGCGCGATGGTCTGGAAACGCGCCTGATCGGCACGTCGGCGGCCATGATCCGCCTGCGCGAGATGATCGCCGAACTGGCCGTGCACAACCGCGACGTCATCGTCGTGGGCGAGACGGGCACGGGCAAGGAAGTCGTGGCCCGCGCGCTGCACGACATGGGGCCGCGCGCACGGGCGCCGTTCGTGGCGGTGAACTGCGCGGCGGTTCCCACCGAACTCTTTGAAAGCGAACTGTTCGGCCATGAAGCCGGCGCGTTCACGGGCTCGCGCGGCATGCGTGAAGGCAAGTTCGAGTTCGCGCACGGCGGAACGGTGCTGCTCGACGAAATCGAGAGCATGCCGCTGATCCTGCAAAGCAAGCTCCTGCGCGTTCTCCAGGAGCGCACCATCGAGCGCGTCGGCTCGAACAAGAGCATCCCCATCGACATCCGCGTCATCGCGGCGACCAAAACCAATCTCGAAGCCGAGAGCCGCGCGGGCCGGTTCCGCGCCGATCTCTATTATCGCCTGATGGGCGCGGAGATCCCGATCCCGCCGCTGCGCGCGCGCGAGGGCGATATTTTGCTGCTGTTCGAGCATTTCGCCGCGCAGGCGGCGGCCATCGCCGGCACCAAGGCGCGCTCGCTTTCGGCATCCGACATCGAAGTGCTGCTGATGCATCAATGGCCCGGCAACGTGCGCGAACTGAAAGCCGTCGCCGAAAGATACGGCCTTGGCCTGAAAGCGGCGGGGCTGACCGTGCAGGACATCCTGCGGCACGCGGAGCCTTCGCAGGCCAGTGCGGGTCATGCGCTCGCCGACCGCGTGGCCGCCTACGAGCGCCGGCTTATCGAGGCGGCGCTGCGCGACCACGGCGGCTCCATCGCCGCGGTGATCGACACCTTGAGCATTCCGCGGCGCACGTTGAACGAGAAGATGGCCAAGTACGGCCTGTTGCGGCCGGGCCGCGCCGGCCCCTCCGGTGACGAAGCTTAGGGGGCTGCCCGCAAAAGATGTGGGATCTGAGGGGGTTACGCCGCGCGCGGGTTGGTTTAGAGCCTGTCAAACCAAAGAGTGACGTATTTGCGCGCGGCCGTGTTGGGATAAAGTGGCTGGGCGCCGCGTGGGAGAACGCGGCGTCCGCGCGATGGGAGGAACTGACGTGCATACCTTTAGCCGGCGGACCGGTTCGGGCCGAACGCCGTTTTTATCGTCGATGATCCGCAATGCCGCCGTCGGCCTGGCCGCCGCCGGGCTGGTGAGTTGCTCGTCGCCGTCCCAGGAGACCACGCGCCAGGCCGCCGCCGCGGCCAAAGTGAGCGAGCCCGCGAGCGAAGGCTCGATGAAGCGCCTGCGCATTCTGACCGAAGCGCAGTACCTCAACACCATCGCCTATGTGTTCGGCCCCGACATCCGCCCGGTGGCGACGTTTCCGCCGGCGCAGCGCACCGATGGTTTGATCGCGCTCGGCACATCGCGCGGCGGCGTCACGACGCAGCAGTTGGAACTGTATCAGAAGGCCGCGCTGACGGTGGCGCAGATGGCGGTGGACCCGCAGCACCGCGCCTTCCTGATGCCGTGCAAACCGGCCTCCGAAACCGCGGCCGACCGCGCCTGCGCCGCCGCGTTCCTGAAGGAGAAGGGCCGGCTCCTGAACCGCAGGCCGTTGACGGGCGCCGAACTCGACGCCTTTGTCGCGCAGGCGGTGAACTCGGCCGACGGCCTCAAGGATTTTTACGCGGGACTTTCCATCGCGCTCGAAGCCATGCTGGTCAGCCCGAACGTGCTGTTCGTCACGGAAACCTCCGAAGCCGACCCCGCGTCGCCGGGAAAACAGCGGCTCGACGCGTATTCGCTGGCGACGCGGCTTTCGCTGTTCCTGTGGAACGCGGTGCCGGACGACGGCCTCCTCAAGGCGGCCGAGAACGGCGAACTGCGGACCGACAAGGGGCTCGCCCGCCAGGTCGACCGCATGCTCGCGAGCGTGCGTCTCGAGACGGGCATGCGCGCCTTCTTCGACGACATGTTCGGCTTCGACGATTTCAATGCATTGTCGAAAGACGCGACGGTCTCTCCGAAGTTCACCGGGCAGGCGATGACCGATGCGCGCGAAGAGACCATCCGCACCGTGATCGACCATCTCGTCGCGCAGAAGAAGGACTATCGCGATCTCTACACGACGCGCGCGACCTTCATCTCGCCGGCGCTGGCGGTGATCTACGGCTTGACCACGCCGCCGTCGTGGACGCGTTATGAGTTTCCCGCCGACAGTCCGCGCGCCGGCATCCTCACGCATATCAGCTTCCTCGCGGTCCACTCGCACCCTGGGCGCAGTTCGGCGACCTTGCGCGGAAAAGCCCTGCGCGAGCTTCTGCTGTGCCAGCCGGTGCCGCGTCCGCCGGCCAACGTCGATTTTTCCGCCGTCGAGAATCCCAAGCCCAACTTGCGCACGGCGCGCGACCGCGTGAACGTGCACCTGGAGAACCCGGTGTGCGCGGGATGCCACAAGATCACCGACCCGATGGGTCTCGCGCTCGAGAATTTCGACGGCTCCGGCCGCTACCGTGAGACCGAGCGCGGTTCGCCGATTGACGCCAGCGGCTCGTTGGACGGCCGCGCGTTCACGAACGTCGTCGGCTTGGGGCGGGCGCTGCACGACCATCCGGCGCTGACCTCGTGCCTGGTGAAGCGGGCCTACAGCTACGGCACGGGCGGCCCGACCGAGCCGTCCGACCGGCCGTTGCTCGCCTATCTGGACACGCGCTTCGCGGACGAGGGCTACAAACTCGCGGGCCTGCTTCGCGCCATCGCGCTCAGTCGTTCCTTTTCGCAAGTCAGCGCGCCCGCGGCCGACGCCGCGCGCTCGAACTGAGGGAGAACCACATGACATTCAATCGCCGAAGCGCGCTTAAGGGACTTCTCGGGGGCGGCGCCGTCACCGTCGGGCTCCCGCTGCTCAATGCCGAGCTCAACGGCAACGGCACGGCCTTCGCCGATGAATCGCCCCTGCCGGTGCGGTTCGGCACCTGGTTCTGGGGCTGCGGCATGACGAAGAAGATCTTCGTGCCGGCCCAGACCGGAAAGAACTATGAACTCACCGAGGAACTCGAGGCCCTCAGGAACGTGAGGCAGCATGTCAACGTGCATACGAACCTCACGGCCTATCGCGACGGGACCTTCTTCTGCCATTACACGGGCTGGGTCGTGTTCCGCACCGGAAGCGCGCCGGTGGTGGGAAACCTGCCGCTGTATGAATCGCTCGACACCACGCTGGCCAACAGGATAGGCCGCACCACGCGCTTCAAGAGCCTGACGGCGACCGCCACGGGCGATATCCGCAACATCATCAGCTACGAGAACGCGACCACGCCGAACCCGCCGGAATTCTCGCCGGTCGCATTCTATACGCGCCTGTTCGGGCCGGACTTCCAGGACCCGAACGCCGCCGAGTTCAAGCCCAATCCGCGCATCATGATGCGCAAGAGCGCGCTGTCGGCCGTCACCGATCAGATCAAGGCGCTGAACGGAAAAGTCGGCGCCGAGGACAAGGCGCGCCTCGACCAATATTTCACCGGCCTGCGCCACCTCGAACAGCAGTTCGACCACCAACTCACCAAGCCCGAGCCGCGCGCGGCCTGCAAACCCGCGAAGGCCCTCAAGGACGAGCCGGCCCCCGGCACGGACAGCCAGCTCATCGCCGCGCGCCACAAGCTGATGACCGATCTCATGGTCATGGCGGTGGCTTGCGATCAGACCCGGGTCTTCAACATGACGATGTCGAAGTCCGATTCCAACACCACCAAGCAGGGCTACGAGAAGCCGCACCATACCTGCACGCATGAAGAGTCCATCGACGAGAAGCTCGGCTATCAGCCGAACGCCTCGTGGTTCACCAAGCGCTCGATGGAGAATTGGGCCTACTTCGTCGAGGCGTTCTCCAAGATCAAGGAAGGCGACGGCACGCTGCTCGACA
>JAYSFT010000138.1:0-8370 GCA_041913245.1 Rhodospirillaceae bacterium
GACGCAAGCGGAAAATCGCTTGTGCAAGTAAATTAACTGCGTTTATCTAATTGATGTTTGGGCAATTTGTTCGAACGTGAGTTCGATTTTTTATGGTGTTGCCCAGGCATCAACATCATCCATAGGGGATATGAACATGGCTGCTAAGAAGAAAGCTGCGAAAAAGAAGACCGCCAAGAAGAAGGCCAAGAAGAAGGCGAAGCGTAAGTAGTCTTATCTACTTCGCTAAAGTCTAATAAGGGACAGCACACAAGAACGGTTACGCCGTCGGCGCGAACGGAAGAGAAATCTTTAAGGGCTCCGCCCTGAACAGTTTGTACCGGTGCGATATCCGATTGTGATGGAAGGCCCGCCGAGCTCAGCTTGGCGGGCCTTACCATTTATGGGATTGGGTTAAGCGGTCAGGACCGCCTGAGCGGCGCCGTAAGCCCGGCCGACCTGGATGTGCGCTCCCGAATCATGAAGCACGGCTTCCAGGGCCGCGAGACATCCAAGAACATAAGCCGGAGTCGCACTTTGGCCGAGAAGGCCGATGCGCCAGGCTTTCCCGGCCCAGGCGCCGAGACCGGATCCGATCTCGAGATTGAATTCGTTAAGAAGCCGCCGGCGCACGGCGACATCGTCGACCCCGGCCGGGATCTCGATCAGGTTCAGCTGCGGCAGCCGCACCGCGGCAGCCACCTTCATCTTCATCCCCATCGCTTCGACGCCGGCGACCAGCGCGCGGTGGGTGACGGCATGGCGGCGCCAGGCCTGTTCGAGCCCTTCCTCCCGCAGCATCAACAGCGCCTCGTGCAGTCCGTAAAGGGCGTTGACCGGCGCGGTGTGGTGATAGGTGCGCCCGCCGGCCTTGCCGTCGCCCCAGTAACCCATGACCAGCGACAGATCGAGGAACCAGCTTTGGACCTTGGTGCGGCGCGCCTTAACGCGCGCGGCGGCCTGTTCGCTGAAGGTGACCGGCGACAGTCCCGGCGGGCAGGAAAGACACTTCTGCGAACCGGCGTAGACCGCGACGGCGCCCCAGGCGCCGACGTTCACATCGATCCCGCCAAGACTGGTGACGGCATCGACGATCGTTAGGGCTCCAAACTCCCGGGCGACGGCGCACAGTGACGCGGCGTCCGAGCGCACGCCGGTCGAGGTCTCGGCATGAACAAAGGCGACGGTTTTGACCCCCGGCTGGGCCTTCAATGCCGCGCGCAGCTTTTCCGGATCGACCGGAGCGCCCCAGGGATCCTCCACCATGACCGGCGTGGCTCCGCAGCGCTCGACATTCTCCTTCATCCGCATCCCAAAGACGCCGTTGGCGCACACGACGACGGAATCGCCCGGTTCGACCAGGTTCACGAAGCAGCACTCCATCCCGGCCGACCCCGGGGCCGAGACCGGGAAAGTGAGCTGGTTGGTGGTCTGGAAGGCATAACGGAGCATTTGGACGATATCGTCCATCAAGCGGACGAAGGCCGGGTCCAGGTGGCCGACGGTGGGCCGTGCGAGCGCCGCCAGGACGCGGGGATGAACTTCCGACGGGCCCGGGCCCATCAACATGCGGCGCGGCAGGTCCGGCGTTTCATTGCGCATCAGATTTCGCCTTTCAGCTTGAGGCCGATCAGGGTCGCCGCCGCGGCCACCTTGCGTTTGACGGCGGTCAAAAGTCCGATGTCCGGCGGAAGGGCATCGAGGAAGGCGTCGATGGCGGCGCGGGCCTCGGGTTCGTCCAGGTAGGGCGCGTGACCGCGGTTGGGAACCGTGACCCGCTTCAGGTGCGGCACCTCGGCCTGCATCTTCTCAAAAATCTCGACCGACAGGAGGTCCGTATGACCGCCGCGCAGAGCCAGGACGGGCATCATGCGGAACGAACGGAAGAAGGGCCACAGGTTCACCGCCTTGGCGGTGGCGATGAAAGGCTTTGAGATGTCGGTGTCGTAATCGGCGCGGAGCCCGCCCTCCGCGGTCTCCACAAAACGCCGGCGCGCCATGCGGACCCAATCGTCGCCCTTGTACTCGGGGAAGACGGCGCCATCGATCGCCTCGATCGCGGCGGCGGCGTCGGCCCAGTTCTGAATCGGCCTGGTACGCCCCACATAGCTGCCGATGCGCGCGAGGCCCACGGGGTCGAGTTCGGGACCGATGTCGTTGATGACCACCCCCAGAAGGCGCGCGGGCACGACGGTCGCCAGCAGCATGGAAATGATGCCGCCCAGCGAGGTGCCGATGATGGCGACCCGCTTCACGCCGGCGGCGTCGAGCAGGGCGATGACGTCGCGCACATAGACTTGCGGCACGTAGGTCATCGGGTCCTTGGCGTATTCGGACAATCCGCGGCCTCGCAGTTCCACGCAAATGACCCGGTAACGATCCGCGAGATGGGGCGCGACATCCTCGAAGTCGCGGGCGTTGCGGGTCAGCCCCGGGATACAGACCACGGTCAGGCGCGCGTCCGGAGGGCCGGGATAGTCGCGGTAGTGGAGGCGAAGCCCGTCCGCCGAGGTGTAATAGCGCGACGAAAAGGAGGCCGCGGGCGCGGCGGACGATACGGGGCTATGCATGTGACTGGCCGGACGTAGGAGCCAAAGAAGTAGAGAGACTACCCCGATCCGGGCCGGTTGGAGGAACGATTTTCTCCCGGATCGGCCCGCCGGCGCGCCGCACAATTAGAGTCTTGGAAGGCCCACCCGGGTCGGTTTGAATGCCGCTCCCCTCAAACATTCCCCGTCCCGGATCATTTATCTATGCCCGCCCTGCCCAATGTCGTCGCCGCCATCGGCCATACACCGCTTATCAAACTGCGCAAGGCCTCCGAACTGACGGGCTGCGCCATCCTCGCGAAAGCCGAGTTCGCCAACCCGGGCGGCTCCATCAAGGACCGCACCGCAAAATTCATTATCGAAGACGCGGAAGCCAAGGGCCTGTTGAAGCCGGGCGGCGTGATCGTCGAAGGGACGGCGGGGAACACCGGGATCGGCTTGACGATTGTCGGCAACGCCAAGGGCTACCGGACCGTGATCGTGCTGCCGGAGACTCAAAGCCAGGAAAAGAAGGACGCCCTCAAGCTCCTCGGCGCGGACCTGCGCCAGGTGAAGGCCGTGCCCGCCGCCGATCCCAACCACTATGTGAAGTTCTCGAAGCGCCTTGCCGAGGACCTGGCGCAGACCGAGGCGAACGGCGCGATCTGGGCGAACCAGTTCGACAATGTCGCCAACCGCGATGGACACCGGCGTGAGACCGCCGCGGAAGTCTGGAATGACCTGGACGGCCGCATCGACGGCTTCGTCTCGGCGGTGGGAACCGGGGGAACGCTCGCCGGCGTCGGAACCGGACTCAAATCCCGCAACAAGAACATCGTCGTCGCCCTCGCCGATCCCATGGGCGCGGCGCTGTACAACTACTATGCCCATGGGCAATTGAAAGCCGAGGGCAGTTCGATCACAGAAGGCATCGGCCAGGGTCGGATCACCGCCAATCTCGAGGGCTTCACCGTCGACGATCAGTTTCAGATCCCGGATACGGAAGCCCTTCCCCTGGTCTATGACCTGGTGAAGGAAGAAGGCATCAGCGTCGGCAGCTCGACGGGCGTGAACATCGCCGGGGCCATCCGTTTGGCGAAAAAGCTGGGACCGGGAAAGACGATCGTGACGTTCCTGACGGACTCCGGTTCACGCTACCAAAGCAAGCTGTACAATCCGGAATTCCTGCGCGCCAAGAATCTGCCTGTACCGCCCTGGCTCGATCGGTAAACTCGCCGGATGGCGATGACGGTCGGCTTTTTTCCGGTCACGGACCCGCGCATGGCCGCGGCGCGGCATATCCGTTACACGGTTTTTTGCGAGGAGCAGCAGGTCCCCCTGGACCTGGAATGGGATGAACACGAAGGCATCTGCGAGCATGTGCTGGCGGAGGTCGATGGGGTTCCCGTGGGCGCCGCGCGCGTGCGCCCCTACAAGCCGGGCGTCTTCAAGGTGGAGCGGGTCGCGGTGCTGCAACACACCCGCGGACAAGGCATCGGCTTGATCGTCATGGCTGAAATCATGCGCCGGCTCGCCGACCGGAAAGCGGCCGCCGTGGTGTTGAACGCCCAGACCCAGGTGGAAGAGTTCTACCTCAAACTGGGATTTGTAAGCGAAGGCGAACATTTCATGGAAGCCGGCATCCCCCATGTGCATATGCGCTGGGAGCCCACTGGCTAACCCCACCCGCGCCTGTGCTAGGCTGCGGGGATGCAGATGATTCCTGAACCGTTTGGTCGGGGAACGCGGCGTTGGGCCCTGAAGGTCGGCGGCGCCGCGCTGGCGATGGGCGCGCTGCCCGCGCTCGGCGCGGACGGCCCAAAGGTTCTTCGCCGGGGAAACGGCGCCGAGCCAGACACGCTCGATCCCCATCTCTCCAGCGGAACGTGGGAAAACAACATCATCGGCGATCTGTTCGTCGGCTTGATGACCGACGACGCTGCATCCCGACCCATTCCGGGATGCGCCGAAAGCTGGACCACCAGCGCCGACGGCCTTGTCTGGATATTCAAGCTGCGCCGTGACATCGTTTGGTCTGACGGCGTTCCTTTGACGGCAGCGGATTTCGTCTATAGCTGGCGCCGCATGCTGGACCCGAAATTCGCGGCTCGGTACGCGTTCATCCTCTACGTCGTCAAGAACGCCCAAGAGGTCAACGCCGGCAAACGGCCCGTCGAAGAAGTCGGCATCCGGGCACTCGACGCATACACACTCGAAATCACACTGGCGCAGCCGGCACCGTTCCTGCTTGGCCTGCTCAAGCACTACTCAAGCTTCGCTGTACCGCCACATGTGGTCGAAAAGCACGGCAGGGCATGGATCCAGCCCGGCAATATGGTTTCGAACGGTCCGTATGTGCTGACTGAGTACGTGCCGAACTCGTACGTGAAGATCGTTAAGAATCCGAAGTTCTACGCCGCGTCTGACGTGCAGATTGAGAACGTCTATTTCTATCCGATTGACGACGAGCGCTCGGCATTGACCCAGTTCCGCGCCGGCGGCATCGACATAAACGTCACGACAACCGGCTTCCCCGTGCAGCAGCTCCCGTGGCTGAAGGAGAATATGCCGGGACAGGCGCGTATCACTCCGTACCTGGGCATCACCTACGCGTTCATGAACCAGCGCCGCCCGCGGTTCAACGACGTGCGCGTGCGCCGCGCCATGAGCCTTGCCATCGACCGCGAACTCCTGATGGAGCGTGTCGTCCGCGACGGCAGCCAGCCCGCCTATTCTTTCGTTCCTTCTGGCGTGGATAACTACACGACTTCACCGCGCCTCGATTTCGCAGACTGGCCCATGGAACGTCGACGCGCCGAGGCCAAGGAATTGCTGGCAGCGGCCGGATATGGTCCGGACAAACCCTTGGCGTTCGATTTCGAGTACCGGCTGAACTACGACCGGCGCCGGCTAATGGTTGCGCTCTGCACAATGCTGAAGGACGTCGGCATTATCGCGCGGCCCTTCGGCAACGAGTCGAAGATTCACTACAACAAGGTGCAGCAAGGCGACTACGACGTGGCGGAGGCCGGCTGGGTTGGAGACTATAACGATCCGCAGACCTTCCTGAGCCTGATCGAAACATCCGCCGGGGTCTTCAACTACGCGCGCTATAGCAATGCCGAATACGACCAGCTCATGGCCAGTGCAAAGGTCATGTTGGACCTGAAAACCCGCGCCCAGGTGATGTCGAAAGCCGAACAGATCGCCCTCGATGAATGCGGCGTCATTCCCATCTACGTGACCACTACAAGGTGTCTGGTTTCGCCCCGGGTCGAGGGCTATGTGGATAATGTCGAGAACTGGCACCGCACCCGGTTCATGCGCTTGAAAGCCTAGTAGATGGCTTCCGAAACCGACGTTGTCATTATCGGCGGCGGACATAACGGGCTTGTCTGCGCGTTCTATCTGGCGCGCGCGGGGCTTAAAGTTACGGTCCTTGAGCGCCGGCCCGTCGTCGGCGGCGCGGCGGTGACCGAGGAGTTCCATCCCGGTTTCCGCAATTCGGTCGCGAGTTACACGGTGTCGCTTCTGAACCCGCGCGTGATCGCGGACATGGACTTACACGGTCACGGCCTCCGCGTTGTCGAGCGGCGCGCCGCCAACTTCCTGCCGATCAATGAACGCGATTATCTGCTCACCGGAGAAGGCCGCACCAAGGCGCAAGTCGCCAAGTTCTCGGCCCGCGACGCGGATCGCCTGGATGAATACGCAAAGCGCCTGGACGATGTTGTCGATGTGATCCGGGCCTTTCTTCTGCGGACGCCGCCCAACGTCGTGACCGGTGGCGTCTTCGCCGCGCTTCCCCAATTGTTCGAGGCCTACAGGTCCGGCCGGGAGATCGCCAAGGCGGGCATGACCGTGCGCCGAGACCTGCTCGCCCTGTTTTCGCAGTCGGCGGGGGACTGGCTCGACGGCTGGTTCGAGAGCGATCCCATCAAGGCCGTGTTCGGCTTCGACGCCGTCGTGGGCAACTATGCCAGCCCCTATACGCCGGGCTCCGCCTACGTCCTGCTCCACCATGTTTTCGGCGAGGTGAACGGAAAGAAGGGCGCCTGGGGCCATGCCGTCGGCGGCATGGGCGCGATCACGCAGGCGATGGCCAAGGCGTGCGCCGCCAAGGGCGTGACGGTCCGCACGGGGGCCGAGGTGAAGGACGTGATCGTGGAACGCCGCGGCGCGGCGGGCGTGGTCCTGGCGAACGGCGAAGCGATCAAGGCCAGGGCGGTCGCGTCCAACCTCAATCCCAAGCTTCTGTTCACGAAGCTCGTGGATCAGGGCGCGCTGCCGTCCGACTTCGCCGAGCGCATCGCGCGGTATCGCTGCGGATCGGGCACGTTCCGCATGAATGTCGCGCTGTCCGAGCTGCCGCGCTTCAGCTGCCTGCCCGAGACCGGCGATCATATGACCGCGGGGATCATCGTCGCTCCGTCGCTCGGATATATGGAGCGGGCCTACACGGACGCGCGGGAACACGGCTGGTCCAAGGCGCCGATTGTCGAAATGCTGATCCCGTCGACGCTGGACGATTCGCTGGCGCCGAAAGGCGCGCATGTCGCGAGCCTGTTCTGCCAGCATGTCGCGCCGCAGCTTCCGGGCGGGCGTTCCTGGGACTCGGCGCGGGAAGAAGTCGCGGACCTGATGATCGAGACCGTGAACCGCCACGCACCGAACTTCAAAGCCGCGGTCGTGGGCCGCCAGACCTTGAGCCCGCTCGATCTCGAACGCCGCTTCGGCCTTGTCGGCGGCGACATCTTCCACGGCGCGCTCTCGCTCGACCAGATGTTCTCGGCCCGCCCGGTTCTGGGACACGCCGATTACCGCGCGCCGATCGCGGGCCTGTATATGTGCGGCTCCGGCGCCCACCCCGGCGGCGGCGTCACCGGCGCCCCCGGCTTCAACGCCGCGCGCGAAATCATCGCGGATTTGAAATAGGCCGTAAACAAAACGGGCCCCGCGGGCCGCGATCAGCAGAAAGTGACGTCCGCTTTTTGCGCCCGAGCGCGGCCCTATTCAAAAACCAAGAGCTTGATCCGCATTTGCGGACCAAGCTCTGGGGCCCGTTCGTTTTTCGGTATTCGCCGATATTAAGCGGCGAGGTCCAACTTGGAGGTCTGCAGGACCGGCGCGAGGTCGGCCTGCGGGACCGGGCGGCGGAACTGCACGGTCGAACCCAGGGCCACCAGCACGGCGGCGGCGTACGGGATGCCGAGCACCGCGAGGGCGCAGACCCACACCACTTCCGCCGGATCGTCCAGACGGCCGATGACGGCGGTGGCGACGATCGCGACGACGGTGGCCAGCAGCATGAACGTTTCCGTGCTGGCGATGCGCAGCGCCCGCGCCCAACCGGCCATGTCCTTACACTTCGGCGTCACCATGAACGGCTTACCCGAGGTGAACAGGCCCGCGAGCACGCCGCGGCCGACGGTGAAGGCCAGCGACAGGCCGGTCAGAGCCGCCGCGATGGCGCCCATATAACCCGTGCCGACCTTCGCGCGGTGCAGCCACACGGTCTTGGCGGTCTTCACGGCGAACAGGGTCAGCGCGACACTGGACAGAGCCGTCAGCGGCACGTCGAAATGACGCGGCGCGATGGCCATCAGAGCCGTCCACACCAGCGACAGCGCGCCGAACACCAGGGCGAAGGCGTCCGCGAACCACGGCAACCAGCCGGCGACGAAGTGATAACGCTGCGCCGGGGTGAGTGTGCTTTTGCCGGTGAACAGCTGCGCCGCATGACGCTTCATGATCTGCATGGCGCCGTAGACCCAGCGATAGCGCTGGCCCTTGTAGGCGTCATAGGTGTCCGGCATCAGGCCGCGGCCCATGCTGGCCGGCGAATAGAGCGCGGTGTAGCCGG
>JAYSFT010000139.1:0-8320 GCA_041913245.1 Rhodospirillaceae bacterium
TGCATAGCGCCCGCTTACGCCACTGGCCCCTGCCACATCCGTTGCCACCGGTGAACCGCCCCTTGAGCAAGACTTAACTACACGAAGACCCGGACCGAAAACGCACGCTTTCAGCCGGGTCTGGATATCAAGCTAAACGCTTGATTTCGCTAGCTATTTACGACCGTTTCCGGCCGCTGCCGCGATTGACGGCGGGTTGGTACCATACGGGCCTCGCGCTTGCAACATACCAAGGCGCAAAGGGCCCCCTGCTTATTTGCCTTATCAGGTCAATTGCCGCGCCGGAGGCTTGTAACAGCTATGGCGCCGATTCGCCGCCCGAACGCCAGCGCCAGGCTCCATCGGTTTTCCTGCGGCAAAACCACAGGAAGGGCGCCGCCAGAAGAAGCGCAAATAAGAGGAGGGCCGGACCGCCCCAGGCCCGCCAGGGCGAGGTTTTAAGCCACGAGGCCAAGGCGAGTGTGCCGGACGCCGCGACCACGACAAAAAACAGCGTGAATGCCCAGCCCTGCCAGGTGGTCGGGGTGGCGCCGTAGCCATAACGGTGGGGTTTGAACCAGTAACGCGGCATGGCCACAACCTACCACGGACGCTCAGTAAAAACTGTAGGGGTCGACGTCGATCTGGACCCGCACGGAGGACGGGATCTTCACCGAATCCAGCCATTCCCGGACCAGAGGCTGGGGCGGTCGGCCCCGATCGGTCTTCAGAAGCAGGCGGTGACGGTGGATGCCCCGCAGGAGCGCCATGAAGGCCGGCGCCGGGCCCAGGACCTCGACCCCCTCGCCCCGGGGGGCCGCGGCGGCCAGGGTCCGGCCCGCGGCGATCACCGCGACCTCGTCCGGACCCGACAGAATCAACGCCGTGAGCCGGCCGAAGGGCGGCATGGCGAGCGCCTCGCGCCCCATGATCTCGCTTTCCATGAAAGCCTCCGATTCGCCGGTCGCCAGCGCCAGCATCACCGGGTGCGCGGGGTCGTGGGTTTGCAGCATGACCTGGCCGGGCTTCTCGGCGCGGCCCGCGCGGCCCGCGACCTGATGCAGAAGCTGGTGCGTACGTTCGGCCGCGCGCAGGTCCCAGCCCGAAAGACCCAGATCCGCATCGACCACGCCGACCAGCGTCAGGCCGGGAAAGTGGTGGCCTTTGGCGAGCACCTGCGTGCCCACGAGAATGTCGATGCGATGTTCGAGAATATCCTCGATCAGGTCCTGCACCGCGCTGGGGCGTTCCAGGGTGTCGCTGGCCACCGCGCGCACGTTCGCATCCGGCCAGCGCGCCACGGCCTCTTCGGCCACGCGTTCGATCCCGGGGCCGCACGGAACGAAGGAGTCCTTGGCGCCGCACGAACCGCAGCTGGCGGGCGGCGGCGCCGCGAAGCCGCAATGATGGCACTGCAGCCGCCGCGTGAGTTTGTGTTCGACAAGCCAGGCCGTACAGCGCGGGCAATGCAGGCGATGTCCACACGTACGGCAGAGTGTCAAAGGCGCATAACCGCGCCGGTTCAGGAACAGCAGCGCCTGTTCGCCGCTTTCCAGCGTCCGGTCCACCGCCTTCACCAAGGGCGGCGCAAGCCAGGCGCGGCCCCAGGCGCCCTTCTCCGGCGGATTCGCCTTCATATCGATAATGGAGATTCGCGGCATCGAAGCGGCGTTGTAGCGCGTGGGCAAGTGGACGCGGCCGTAGCGGCCCTTACGCACATTGATCACGGTTTCGAGCGAGGGAGTCGCGGAAGAGAGCACGATCGGAATCCGGCCTTCGCGCGCGCGCACCACCGCCATGTCGCGCGCGTGATAGATCGCGCCGTCTTCCTGCTTGAACGCCGATTCGTGTTCTTCGTCGACGACGATCAGGCCCAAATCGCGGAACGGAAGGAACAGCGCCGAGCGCGCGCCGACGACGACGCGCGCGTCGCCCATGGCCACACCCGCCCAGGCTTCGCGGCGCGCCTTGTAGTTCAAATCCGAATGCCACAGCGCCGGAACGCCGCCGAAGCGGCCCGCGAAACGCGCGAGGCTTTGCGCGGTCAGCGCGATTTCGGGAAGAAGGATGAGCACCTGTTTGCCCGCCATCAGCGCGGCGGCGACGGCTTCGTAATAAACTTCGGTCTTGCCGGAACCCGTTACGCCATCGAGCACGGTGACGGAAAATCCCACTCCGACTTTCGCGACCAGTTCGGACGCCGCTTCCGCTTGCGCCGATTCGAGGCGCGCCCGCGCGTACTGGGGATCGAGGGGCGCGAACGGCGACGCGTAAGGCAACGGAACGTGTTTCAAAGCGCCCGCGTCGATGAGTTGGCGAACGACGCCTGAACCGACGCCGGCCTTGTTCGCCAGCGCCGTCGAGGTGGTGAACGTCGCCTGGCCGACGGCGGCCATGACCTTTTCGCGCGCCGGCGTGGACTTCACGCCGGCGGCGGCAAGCGAAAGGCCGGAGGAGGCGATCGCCGCGGCCGCCTGGGGCGGCACCCAGCGCCGCGCCGGGTTGATCGCAATCCTTAAGAGCGCGCCGGGGGATTGAAGCGTGTAGTCGGCCACCCAGTCGATAAACCGCCGCAAAACGCCGGGGACCGCGGGCACGTCCAGCTTATGGACAATTTCCCGCAATTTTTCAGGCCGCACCTCGTGCCGGCCCGGTCCCCAGACCACGCCGACCTCGAACCGGCGGCCCAAAGGCACCTCGACGATATCGCCGGCGGCAAATTCGGCGCCGTCGGGGACTTTATAATCATAGGCAGATTCGACGGGCAGAGGTAGAAGCACCGCAACCTGAGCGCCGGCGCTAAATTGCTGGCTGTCGTCTGCGGGCGTGGATTGCGCGGAAGTCATGCTCTACAATCTAGTGACACCACCCCTTGCTGAAAAGAAAGAGTACTCCGGACCATGAAGTTCTTCGTCGACACCGCCGACATCAACGAGATCAAAGACCTTGCTGCGACCGGC
The DNA here is from genome assembly GCA_041913245.1 of Rhodospirillaceae bacterium. GTDB lineage: Bacteria > Pseudomonadota > Alphaproteobacteria > Rhodospirillales > Rhodospirillaceae > SHVO01. The sequence goes on from JAYSFT010000139.1 coordinate 2,940, forward strand.
ATGGTCGACGGCGTGACCACCAATCCGTCCCTGGCCGCGAAGTCGGGCAAGAAGTTCGTGGACCTCATCGCTGAAATCTGCGCGGTGGTGCCGGGCCCGGTGAGCGCGGAAGTGACCGCGCTGGACCACGCGACGATGATGAAAGAGGCGAATGTCCTCAGAAAGATCGCCAAGAACGTGACCATCAAAGTGCCGCTGACCCAGGAGGGCCTGAAGACCTGCAAGGCGCTGTCGGACGACGGCACCATGGTGAACGTGACCCTGTGTTTCTCGCCGGCCCAGGCGCTGCTGGCCGCGAAGGCGGGCGCGAGCTTCATCTCGCCCTTCGTGGGCCGTCTGGACGACATCGGCACGGACGGCATGCAGCTGATCGACGACATCTGCACCATCTACGGGAACTACGGCTTCGCCACCGAGGTCTTGGTGGCCTCGATCCGTCACCCCATGCATGTAGTGGAAGCGGCCAAGATCGGCGCGCATGTGTCCACCATGCCGCCGTCGACCCTGCGTCAACTGTTCAACCATCCCTTAACCGATAAAGGCTTAAAAGCCTTCATGGATGATTGGGCCAAGACCGGGCAGTCCATCCTGTAAATGGAAGCAGACCCGGGGAACCGATCGCCATGAGTGGAAAACGAGGGCGGGGACCGGGGAACATGGCTGACCATATGACGGCGGGTAAAACCGACGCGGCGAAGGCCGACTTGCGTGAAGCGGACGTCGTGGCGTATCTGCGCCGCAATCCGCGCGTCCTGCTCAACAATCCCGATCTTCTCAGCGCGCTCGCGCCCGACACCCGCTTCGAAACCGAAGAGGTGGTGGTGGACATGCAGCGCTTCGTCGTCGACCGTCTGCGCCGTCAGGTGGACGAGATGAAGGCCGCGAGCGACCGCCTGGTGACAACGACGCGCTCCAACATGTCGCTGGTGGAGCGCACCATGGAATGCGCGCTCGCGCTTCTGTATGCGCGCGACTACAACGAGCTCGCGCAAATCCTGCACGACGATCTTCCGGTGCATCTGGGTGTGGACGCCATTTCGATCGGCTTTGAAACCGACAGCCTGCCGGTCGAGGCCGCGCATATCGTGAGAGCGCTGCCGCAGGGCACCGTCGACCAGCTGGTCGGCCCCGAGTCCACGCGCATTCGCCCCGACACGCAAGGCGAAACGGCCGTGTACGGCAGCGCCGCCGGTCTCGTGCGGTCGGACGCGCTGGTCGCCCTGCCGGAAGGCGAAGGACTGCCGGTGGGCCTGTTCGCCGTCGGCTGCCGCGCCGCCAACCATTTCGAGGACGGTCAGGGCACGGAACTCATCGCGTTCCTCGCCCACGTCAGCCGCTACGCGGTAGGCCGCTGGTGGTCACTGAAGCTGTAGCAGAAACGGCGGTTCACTTCGCGGCGGGTCATAACCTCGCCGCGGTCATCAGTGCTTGGCAGGCCTGGCTTGCCGCCGAGCGCCGCGTTTCACTCCATACTTCGGACGCCTACGCGCGCGATCTTGCCGCGTTCCTGTCTTTCCTGGTGGATCACCTGGGCGAAGCGGCGGATCTCGACGCCCTGGCCGAGCTGAAGCCCGCCGATTTCCGCAGTTACCTCGCGCACCGGGCCAACGACGGAATCGCGCGCAGTTCCATCGCGCGCGCGATGTCCACGTTGCGCAACTTCTTCCGGTTCCTCGACCGCACCGGCCGCGTCCATAACCCGGCGGTGAAAAGCGTCAAGACACCGCGGCTGCCGAAGAGCGTGCCGAAGGCGCTCGATGAAACCGACGCGCTCGATGCGATCCGCAGCGCCGGCGCATTGCAAGAAGAACCATGGCTCGCGGCGCGCGATCAGGCCCTGATGCTGTTGCTGTACGGCTGCGGGCTTCGCCTTGGCGAAGCGTTGTCTCTGACGTGGGGCACGCGCACGGACGGCGAGACTCTGCGCATCGTCGGCAAGGGACGCAAGGAGCGGGTCGTTCCCGTGCTTCCGATCGTCAAAACCGCGATCGGGTCCTATCGCGCGCTCTGCCCCTACAAAAATTCCGGCGAAGCGCCGCTTTTCCTGGGCGCGCGCGGCAAGCCCCTCAGCCCGCGCATCATGCAGCGCCAGATGGAGCGGCTGCGGGCGCAACTTGGTCTCAATGAACATGCGACGCCGCATGCGCTGCGGCACAGTTTTGCGACGCACTTGCTTTCGAGGGGCGGCGATCTGCGCACCATCCAGGAACTGCTCGGCCACGCTTCACTGTCGACCACGCAGCGCTACACCTCCGTCGACGAAGCGCACTTGATCCGCACGTATCGCGACACCCATCCGCGCGCCAAGGCGCGTTAGAGCACGTTCCGGCGAAGTGCTGCGCGCAGAGGCGCGCCTCTTTTAGGTGCCGGCTTTCGCCGGCGCGGTTCGCCGTAGAACGTGCGATCAAACAAGAATCTAGGGCGTGCTGACGATTCGACATGACTTCAACACGACCTAGGGGTCCCAAGGACCGCGTTGCCCGGCGCGCGGAACAGATCCGCCGCCGCGCACGCGAAGAGGCCGGCGCTCCACGGTAAAGGGCCGGCTGTGCGCCGCGTCGAAGATCGGCACGCTTTTCTTCTTCATCAGGAGAACAAGGACCGCACCGGCGACGAAGCCGCCGACATGCGCGATGAACGCGACACCGGGCTGGCCGGCGTCGACCGCCGCCGAACTCATCAACTGGCCGACGATCCACACACCAAGCACAATGAAGGCCGGCACGTTGATGACCGTGATGATGATGATAAACACAAAGACCTTGATATTCGAACGTGGGTGCAAAACGAGGTAGGCCCCAAGCACACCGGAAATCGCGCCCGAAGCGCCGACCATCGGCACATCGGAGCCGGGCGCGGCAAACCCTTGCGCCAGCGCCGCCGCCACACCGCACAACAGATAGAAAAGCAGATAGCGCTTATGACCCAGGGACGCTTCGATATTGTCGCCGAAGATCCACAGGTAAAGCATGTTCCCACCAAGATGCATCCAGCCCCCGTGCATGAACATGGAGGTGAAAATCGTCAGGGTCGATGGAACGGACGGGAGGCCCGGCGGCGTCGCGCCCTGGCCGAAAAAGTGGGCCGGCGTGAAGCCGTAAGCGAGGACCGCGATCTGGCCGGCCTCTCCGCCGAGGGCGGATTGCCACAGGAACACGACGATACAGACCGCCAGCATCGCATAGTTGACGACCGGCGTGATGGTATGGGGGTTGTCGTCGCGGATCGGAAGGAACATATGGAGTCCGAGGTTAGGAAGTTATAGGGATATAGGCAAGCAGCCTCGCTCCGCCGCTGCTCACATCACGGGCGATATCGTGTCACTTACAAGACTGTTTCCGATTCTCTGCGTTGGACTTTTCGCCGCGCTTTGCTTTGACGGAGCTCGCGCCGCAGAGGTTCCGACCTATCCCGACGCCGACGAAAAGATGTGCGGCAATCCGAACGAAAGCCCGGAATGTGCCCTCAAGACCTTCTGGATGTGTAACGAGCAGAATGTCGACGTCTGTAAAATGATCGGCATCGACCTGCAGCCCGACGGCGCCCAGAAGCGCGACGACGCCACCTATGCCGGCGATATCTGGCGCAAGCCGTGGACCCTGCCGTGGAGCGCCCTGCTCAACGAGAATTCCAAGGACTATGACGTGTGGGAAATGCGGGGCATCCGCGAGGTGGCCCACAACCGCATCCGCGGGCTGAGGCGCGCCCCGGAACCCATCATCGGCATGCAGGAAATGATGGTGTACATGGTCGGCAAGGACGGCGTGATCGAAAAGGCCAGCGTGTTCATGGAAGAAACCCGGGGCAACTGGTCCGTGGCCGCATACGCGCGGTGGCGGGACGAGGAAAGTACCGATCCTTGCGACCGCAAGAAGCTTCGTTCGCTCGCTTGCCGCTACAGTATTACCGGCATGCGTCCCTGGTAGGCCTCAGGCCGATCAACCATCATTTCCGCCGCCAGACATATGCTTCACGTCCTGCACATCGAAGACCAGCCCGGCATTCAAACCATCCTTCGGCTGACGCTGCAGGCGACGAAGCAGTTCAAGGTCGATGGCGCGGCCACCGGCGAAGCGGGGCTTGCCCTGGCGCGCGAGGCAAGGCCGGACGTCATTCTCCTGGACTACACGCTGCCCGATCTCAACGGCGATCAGATCCTGGCGCAGCTGCGCGCCGATCCGGCGACCGCTCGGATTCCCGTCATCATGATGACGGCGCTTACCGACAATTTCGACCTTGAACGCTGCCGCTCGCTCGGCGCGTTGGACGTCATCGGCAAACCGTTCAGCCCGCGTACCATCGCCGCGCAAATCCAGGAATTGCTGGCGGCGCACAAGGACGCCGGCCCGGGTTGAGCCGGACCGATCCCTAGATGTGCAGCGCGCGTTTGTCGGCGCCGAGGGCGGCTTCCTTGATCACTTCGCCGAGTTGCGGATGAGCGTGGCAGGTGCGGGCGATGTCTTCGCTCGACGCGCCGAACTCCATGGCCACCGCGACTTCCATGATCAAGTCGCCGGCGGCGGGGCCGACGATGTGGCAGCCCAGCACGCGGTCGGTCTTCTCATCCGCGAGGATTTTCGCGAAACCGTCCGTGTCGCCGTTGGCGCGGGCGCGGCCGTTGGCGGTGAAGGGGAACTTGCCGACCTTGTAGGCGATGCCCTTTTCCTTGAGCTGTTCCTCGGTCGCGCCGATGCCGGCGATTTCCGGCCAGGTGTACACGACGCCGGCGATGGCTTCGTAGTTGATGTGACCGGGCTGACCGGCGAGGATTTCCGCAACCGCCACGCCTTCGTCTTCGGCCTTGTGCGCAAGCATCTGGCCGCCGATGACGTCGCCGATGGCGAAGATGCCTTCGACGTTGGTCTGATAGTTCTCGTCGGCTTCGACAAAGCCGCGGTTCGACACCTTCACACCGACCTCGGCGAGGCCGAGACCGCCCGTGAACGCGCGGCGGCCGACGCACACCAGCACGACTTCGGCGTTCACGGTTTCAGCCGCGCCGCCCTTGGCGGGTTCCATCGTGACGGCGACGCCGTCCTTGCCCGGCTTCGCGGCGGTGACTTTGGTGCCCAGCTTGAACTTCATGCCCTGCTTTTCGAGAATGCGCTGCGCCTGCTTACGCACTTCGCCGTCCATCGGCGGCAGGATGAAATCGAGATATTCGACGACGGTGACCTCCGCGCCCAGGCGGCGCCACACCGAGCCCATCTCCAGCCCGATGACGCCGGCGCCGATGACGATCATCGACTTCGGAACCTTGGGGAGCACGAGCGCGCCGGTCGAAGAGACGACCTGCTTCTCGTCGATGGTGAGGCCCGGCAGCGGCGTGACTTCGGAGCCCGTCGCGATGACCACATACTTCGTGGTGTAGGTTTCTTCCT
>JAYSFT010000140.1:0-8313 GCA_041913245.1 Rhodospirillaceae bacterium
AAGCGCCGCGATTCAACGTGGGAGCAGCGCTATAACTTCTTCAAGGACACGGTCTATCACAATCTCTACACGATCGAAGACAACGTTGAGCTGATCAAGAACGCAAAGCTCGACCTTTAATATGCGCGCCGCGGCCTTCATTCCCGCGTAGGAACAACCTCCACGCCCGTCCGTTCTGCACTCGCCGCGTGGCGCAAAGAGCGGCACTCAAAAAACGGGTTAGGAGGTTGAAGATGATCAAGTACTCAATTGCGGCTCTTGGCGTGGCGGCTTTGATGGGCGCCGCTCCGGCGACGGCGGCCGGAACGCCCAATGCGGGCAGCAGCGCGACCGCGGGAACGGCGGCGACCGCGGCAACGCCTTTGGGCCGCGCGGAAGCCGGCAAACTCATAGGCCAGTCCGTCGAGAACGCCGCCGGCGACCGGATCGGTGAAGTCGAAGCCGTGAACATCGGCGCGGACGGCAAGGTCTCGAATGTGATCGTGGGCGTCGGCGGGTTTCTCGGCGTCGGCGAACGCGACGTTGCGCTCGGCTGGAAAGACCTTCAGATCACCGACAACGGCGGCAAGGTGGTCGCGAACTTGTCCAAATCCAGCCTCGAAAGCATGAAGCCTTACAAATACACGGACCCGAAGCATCGCGGGACGGTCTTTGAAGGCGGCTCCCGCTAATCGAAGTCTGAAGCGGTAAAACAGGGCGGCCGCGCGCCGCCCTGTTCATATTATAAGATATCGAGGACCCGCTCGGGTGGGCGGCCCATCGCCGCTTTCTCCCCATTCACGACGATCGGCCGTTCCATGATCTCCGGGTGAGCGATCATCGCCGCGACGAGATCGGTTTCTCTCATGACTTCGGGATCGATCCGCGCCGCGCCGGCTTCCTTCTTTCGCACGATCTCCCTCGCCGGCACGCCGAGCGCTTTCAAGATGCGTTCCAGCTCCGCCGGACTGGGCGGCGTCTTGAGATATTCGACGACGCGCGGGGACAGGCCCTTGCTTTCAAGCAGGGCAAGCGTCTCGCGCGATTTGGAGCAGCGGGGATTGTGGTAGATCGTGAGCGCCACGGCGGTCTCCATCATTGGGACCGGGAGAGTGTCGGCAGGCGCGGCGCAAGACAAGTAGAACCCCCGGGAGCGGGCCATGCTGGCCCGCTCCCGGGGACGGTGGTCACCTCGTGGAACTTGGCGACTTAAACGGAATCGCGGTGAATTATTCCTTCACCACGCCGCGCACTTCGACGAGCTGGGACGCAATGGCTTCGTTCAGTTCGTTGTGGGCGGCTTCGAGCTCCTGGATCTTGACGCGGTAACCGCGCAGCTGTTCGAGCTCGGAATCGGTAATGGGCTGGCGGTTCGACGCGATCGCGAGGGTCGTGCCGATGTATTTCGCCTTCAGTTCGGCGACCAGCTTGGCGAGATCGATCATTTCCCGCGGATCGATCACTTCGACGTGGCGCTTCAGGGAGCGGCGCATCTCATCCTCGATGATGTGGGCGATATGGCGCGTGAACTGGCTGGCGGTCAGCGCCGCCGGCGTCGCGCGCGTCTTGTCGCTGACGGAAGGCGTCGCTTCGGATCTGGCATCGCTCTGACGCCGGCGCACAGCAATGAAGTCAATGACGGACATAAGTACTCTTCCCCATAGCCTCGGACGGCCACGCGAGCCGCGGCCTCATGCGCCTATTTCAGCAATAAGCGTGCCAAAAAATTCGCCTTAATAAAAATGTTCTACATCAGTTACTTGTGCTGTATTTTAAGATTGCGTTCAGGGGCGTTAACGCGTTCAGGCGAACGAACGTGCCGCGTTGGCGGAATTGCTAGGAAAGGTCTGCCGGGTCGCTCGGTCACACGAGGGGACGTTGCGGGCCACGTAAGCTACCGTTAACGTTTGAAAAACGGGCGCGGCCGCAAGGCCGAACAAAGCGGGGAAAAAATGTCAGAGGCAGCGCTGCGCGGCGGAAGACTCTTCATCCGGAAATCGGTCGACCAGGTGCAGCGCGAGGCTGCCAACCACCACCTCAAGCGCACCCTCGGCGCCTTTCATCTCATTCTTCTTGGAATTGGTTGCACCATCGGTGCGGGCATCTACGTCATGACGGGCAATGCGGCGGCAAACTTTGCCGGCCCCGGCGTGATGCTCTCGTTCATCGTCGCGGGCACCGCCTGCGGTTTCGCGGCGCTTTCCTACGCCGAACTGGCCTCGACGATGCCCGTCGCCGGGTCCGCGTATACCTATTCCTACGCCACCATGGGCGAAGTGTTCGCCTGGATCATGGGGTGGCTGCTGGTGCTGGAATACGGCGTGGCCGCCGCGACGGTCGCGGTGGGGTGGTCCGGCTATGTCACCAGCTTCCTGAAGGACTTCGGGATAGTGATTCCGCCGGAATTCACGAGTTCGATGGTCCAGTCGCTGGCAAGCTCGGCCGGCCACCTCTCGTTCGACGTCACCGGCAACTTCAACCTGCTGGCCACGACGGGTATTCTCGCCGTCACGGTGCTGCTGGTGATCGGCGTCTCGGAATCGGCCAACGTCAATAACGTCATCGTCTTCATTAAAGTCGGCGTGCTCGTGGCATTCATCGCCCTCGGCTTCGGCTTCATCAACACCAGCAACTGGTCCCCCTTCATTCCCCCGAACGAAGGGGGATTTACGTATGGGCTTCAGGGCGTGTTCCGCGCGGCTTCGGTGATCTTCTTCGCCTACGTCGGGTTCGAGGCGGTGTCGACCGCCGCCGCCGAAGCCCGCAATCCGCAGCGCGACGTGCCGATCGGGATCCTGGGATCGCTGCTGGTCTGCACGACGATCTATATCATCGTGGCGGCGGTTCTGACGGGCGTGGTGTCATATAAGGAACTGGGCGTTCCCGAGCCGATCGCTCTGGCCGTGGATCGCATGGGCATGCCCGCGTTTTCGTTCCTGATCAAAGTCGGCGCCATCGCCGGGCTGTCGTCGGTGATGTTGATCCTTACGTACGGCCAGTCGCGCGTCTTCTTCGCCATGGCCCGCGACGGCCTTCTGCCGCGCGCTTTCTGCAAGGTGCATCCGAAGTTCCGCACCCCCTATATCGGCACCATGATCCTGGGCGTGCTCATCGCCATCGCGGCATCCCTGCTGCCGATCACCATTCTGGGCGACCTCGTCAGCCTCGGGACCGCCACCGCGTTCGGCATCGTCTGTCTCGCCGTGATGTCGCTGCGCACCAGCCGTCCGGAATTGCCGCGGCCTTTCCGGGTACCGTTCGGCGGCGGCTTCGTGACAAAGCCGGTCATGGTGCTGCTCTCGATCCTGATGGGCTTCGTCGGCCTTGCGATCTTCCGCTTCCTCATGCAGTCCCAGTGGACCGACTACGGCGCCGCCGGCCTGATCGTCATCGCGGCCGTCTGGCTGGCATCGGTGTGGAGCACGCGCCGGGAAAAGGTGTGGATGGGCATCGCGCCCATGCTCGGCATTCTCTTCGCCTTCATCATGATCACGCCGCTGGTGGAAGACATCATCACCAAGGCCATGAACAACGATCGTATTCCGGCCTATATTCTTGGAACTTATTTCGTGATCGGCGTGGTGCTGTATACCTTCTACGGCTACCGTCATTCGCGCCTCGCCCAAGGTCTCGATTGTGTGGACGATTCCCCGTTGCCGAGCCCGAATGAGGCCATCGCGCATGGGCTCGACGAGCGCCGTTGAACGCCCCATTTCCCCCGCTGAAAATTGAAGGCCACGCCGGCGAGGATCCTCGCGACAGCGCGCAAGCATACCGGAACTTCCGTAACGCGCTCGGTCAATTCGCGACCGGCGTGACGGTCATGACGGGCTTCTCGCCGAGCGGCGAGCGCTTCGGCATTACGGTGACATCCTTCAATTCGCTGTCGCTGGATCCGCCGCTCATCCTGTGGAGCCTGGGACGCGAGGGCGGCAGCTTTGTCTGTTTCCAGGCGGGTACACCTTTCGCCGTCAACGTCTTGTCGGTCGGCCAGAAGGACATGGCGGAGCGCTTCGCGCGCGTCGGCATCCCGAAGTTCGAAGGTGTCGCGACCGAAAGCGGACTTGACGGCGTGCCGCTGATCGCCGGCGCATCGGCTTATTTCGAATGCCTGGTCGAGGCGCGGTATCCGGGCGGCGATCACGACATCATCGTGGGCCGCGTGCGGCGCCTGTTCAATATCGGCAAAGACCCGCTGTTGTTTCATCGGGGCGTTTTGCGCCCGCTCGGCTAAGCTAGAGCGCCGGTTTGGCCTTGCGGCGCGCCGCGAGCGTCCTGACGATGAGATTCCCCAGGCCGGAGGGCGATAGATCGCGTTCGCGGTTGTCCGTCAGCACGTCGAGCTGCAGGCCGGCGCGAATGACCCGGTCTTCATCGACCTCGCGCGCAACGATTTCGGCCGTGCCGAGATGCAGGTGGTCGCCGACATCGGGCTTGCCTTCAAACCGCAAGGAGAAGAAGTCGGCGATGCTCAGGTTCGCGATCTCGGGGTCGATGGACAGGCCGTAGAAGGCCGCGACATCCTTGAGCAGGATGTCCCCCGTGAAGGCGAATTCGCCGAAAAAGGGCTCGTTGGCCGACAGAAGTTCCGCGTGCGCGGTGAACAGCTGGTCAAGACGGCTGACCCGGTCCGGCGGCGCCAGAAAGTAGGCGTAGTCGTTGGCCTTGAGGGTGCCCGCGTCCCTTGCCATGAGAATGTTCTGGTTGCGGATCACAAAGGCGGTGCGGGCCCACTTCGGCACCACGGCGCCGTTCATCACCGCGCTTTGCGCCGAGACCGGATATCCGACCATCTCCAGGGCCAGCTGGCCGGGGAGATCGAGCTCCGAGCGGTGGACAGACGCCGTGGTGCGGGGCAGCGCGAGCCCAAGCTTTCGGGCGGTCCAGGTCAGTGTCCAACCCTGCGAAAGCAGCGAGATGAACACGATCACGAACGCGACATTGAAATAGAGATCCGCATGCTCGATGCCCGACAAGGTGGGAATCGCGGCAAGGAAAATGCTGACCGCGCCGCGCAAGCCCACCCACGAAGCAAAAAGTTTCTCGCGTTTCGAGAATTTCGAGCCGATGAGACAAAGCCAGACCGCGACGGGACGCGCGACGAACAGCAGAAAGATCCCGACGAGAGCCGCCGGAAGCACATACGTCAGCAGGCGTGTAGGGGTAATGAGAAGGCCCAGCACGAGGAACATGACGATCTGGCTGAGCCACGTCGCGGCGTCGTTCACCGTCACGATACTGGCCGACGCGCGCAGCGGGCGGTTCCCCAGCACGAGGCCGGCGAGGTAAACCGCGAGAAAGCCGCTGCCGGACAGCACGGAGGTCAGCGAATAGATGAGAACGGCGGCCGCGATCACCAAGAGCGGATGCAGGCCGCCGGGCAGGTTGATGCGGTTCAGGGCGATCGATGCGGCAAATCCGCCGAGAAGCCCCACCGCCGCGCCGATAAAAGCGTGACCGACGAGCGTTCCCAAAAGCCCGACCGGCTCGATATCCAAGCCCTGCTGCTGCAGCGAGATGATTTGCACCAGCATGATCGTCAGGAACACGGCGACCGGGTCGTTCGTGGCGGATTCCATTTCAATTGTCGCGCCGATCCTCTGGCGGATCTGGAGGCCGCCCGCGTGGATCAGGAAAAACACCGCCGCGGCATCGGTGGAGGCGATCACGGTCCCCAGGAGCAGCCCGTGAACGAGCGGAATATTCAGGACTTCCGCCGCGACGACCCCCGTCAGCGCGGCGGTGACGACGACGCCAAGTGTCGCGAGCAGCAGGGCCGGCCGCACCGCGCCCTTGAGGTGTCCGATCTTGGTGCGCAGGCCGCCGTCGAACAGGATGACCGCGAGCGACAGGGAGCCGATGATGTAAGTGAGACGATAGTCGCTGAATGAAATGCCGCCCGGGCCGTCTTCCCCGGCGAACATTCCGATAACGAGAAATATCAATAAGAGCGGAGCGCCGAAGCGCTGAGCGACAAGGCTCGACAGGATCCCGAGGACGACGAGCACCGACCCGAAGAGCAGAAGCGTGTTTGCGGTGTCGATGCTATCCATGTCCGGTGACAGTTCCCTCGCGCGCGCCTAGGCGAGCGCGCGCTTGAAAAGTTCGACGCTGCGCCCATGCGCCAGGGCGCAGGCTTCGGCGTCGTAGTGGTTCGGATCGTTCGCGCGGCAGAAGGCGTGCGGCATGCCCGGATAGACATGCACGGACATGTTGGGTTTGTCCTTCATCGCCGCCGTGATCGCATCGATCGCGTCCTCGGGGATATAAGGATCGCTGCCGGCCAGGTGCAGGACGGCCGGGACCTTGATGTTTTTGGCTTCCGCCAGCTTGGTGTCGATGCCGCCGCCGTAATAGCTCGCGCAGGCATCGGTGTCGGTCCGCGCCGCCGTGAGGAACGAGAGCAGCCCGCCCAGGCAGAAACCAAGATTCCCGACTTTTCCCGTGCAGCCGGGCGTGCGGCGCAGCGTGTCGATGGCGGCCTGGATGTCTTCGACGCCCTTGTCGACATTGAACTTCTGATAATAACCGAAGCCTTCCTGAAGCTGCGCTTCGATGGTCGGGTCGAGTTGCACGCCCGGCTTCATGCGCCAGAAGATGTCCGGCGCGAGGGCCATGAATCCCTGAGAGGCGTACCAATCGGCGACCGAGCGGACCCACGGATTGACGCCGAAAATCTCCTGGATCACCACCACGCCCGGCCCCTTGCCCGAGGACGGCGCGGCCAGATAGCCCATGAAGCTTCCGTCCTTGCCGTTGATCGTGATTTCCTTGCCGCTCATCGGACCCTCCGCAAACAAAACGCACGCGCATTCTGTCTTAGGTAGATTCGCCGGGCCGCGCCAGAAAAAGCAGGTCTCGGGACGGGCGCGATTTGCAGACAACCCTCCGGAAATATTCTAAGTTCGGCCCTCTGGGAGCTTCGGAACCGCCTCGCGCATGAGCCAAGAAAAGAAGACCGCCGCCCGCCCGCCCGGCCGCATCATCGTGGGCCTCAGCGGCGCTTCGGGTATCGTGTACGGCGTGCGGCTGCTGGAGGTCCTTCGCGCCACGGGGCTCGAGATTCACCTCGTGATGTCGAAATCGGCCGAGATCACCCTGGCCCACGAGACCGATTACAAGGTCGCGCAGGTCAAATCCCTTGCCCATGTCGTTCACCAGAACAGCGACCTCGGCGCGGCCATATCCTCCGGTTCGTTCAAAACGATGGGCATGATCATCGCGCCGTGCTCCATTCGGACGGCGTCGGAGATCGCTTGCGGCATAACCTCGACCCTGATGGCCCGCGCCGCCGACGTTGTCCTGAAGGAGCGCCGCCGCCTGGTGCTGATGGTCAGGGAAAGCCCGCTTCATACGGGCCATCTGCGCACGCTCACCCAGCTCTCGGAGATCGGCGCCGTCGTCGCGCCGCCGCTGCCCGGTTTCTATGCCCGCCCGGAAACGATCGAAGACATGATCGACCACACCGTCGGGCGCACCTTGGACCTTTTTGATATCGAGACCGGCCTGGTGCGGCGCTGGCGCGAGCCCGCGAGCGATGCGCCGCGGGGCCGCGGCCGGAACCGCAAGACCGCAAAATGAGGTCCGCCGCCGACGAGGCCGTGAAGGCCAATCCGCTCTGGGACTTCGTGACCTGGGCCTATAAGCGCGACGGGGTCGAGAAGGCCTGCCTCGCGTTGCAGAACCGTCTCAACGCCGACGTGAACATCATCCTCTTTTGTATCTGGCTGTCGTTCCGCGGCGCCGGCACGACAAACCTCGCCACCTAGGCACGGCCCTCAAGATCTCACGCGACTGGCAGCGCAACCTGGTCGAGCCGGTGTGCACGGCCCGGCAGAACCTGAAGCAGGTCCTGGAAGCCGGTTCCTTTGCCGGCGCCGAGCAGCAGGCGGCCGAGGCCCTCCGCGAGCGGATCAAACAGTGCGAGCTTGATCTCGAACATCTGCAGACCCTCGCGCTTTACGCCCTGGTCACCACGGGCGACGATCGGGGGGTGACCCGCTCGCCGGCCGAGCAGAAGGACGACGCCCATAACAACCTCACGGTCTATTTCGCCGCGTCGGGCATCAAGCTCGATCCCCTGGCCCAGACCCATGTGATGCGGATTTTGACGGCTATTTTCGGGGCTTAAGCCCAAACGCCGGGCCTACAATTGGGGCCGCTTTCAACCCGCCGCCACGACATCTTGGGTCAAAGGGAAAATCCCACAGGCGACCCACAAAATTCACGCCCGCCCGTCTTGGCCAGGGAGGCCTTTTATGGTGAGCTTTCCGTCGAACGGTGCACAAAAAAAACGGGCGGTGCTTTTACGCACCGCCCCAAGTTTCAGGGACG
>JAYSFT010000141.1:0-8271 GCA_041913245.1 Rhodospirillaceae bacterium
GGCGCGACGCGCACCCTCGTGCTGCTCGACGGCCGGCGCGTTGTCGGCGCCAACGTCGGCGGCAACAGCGGCTCCGCCGTGGACATCAACGGTTTCCCGAACGGCCTCATCAGCCGTATCGACGTCGTGACCGGCGGCGCCTCGGCCGCTTACGGCTCCGACGCCGTGGCCGGCGTGGTGAACTTCGTCGTCGATAAGGACTTCACCGGCATCAAGGGTGTCGTCGATACCGGCATCACCACTTACGGCGACGACGCGCAGTACCGCGTGTCGCTGTCCGCCGGTTCGGCTTTCGCCGGCGGGCGCGGCCATGTGCTCCTCAGCGGCGAACACGCCTTTGAAAACGGCATCAAGGGCCAGCCCCGCAAGTGGAGCGACCGCACCTTCGTTGCCCTCAACAACCCGGCCTACACCGCCACCAACGGCCAGCCGCAGATCCTCGCGCTGGAAGACATCGGTCTCGGCACCGCCACCGGCGGCGGTTTGATCCTGTCGTGCGCCGGTTATCCGGGAACCACCTGCCCCTTGCGCGGCACGCAGTTCCTTCAGGGCGGCACGCCCGCGCCGTTCCGCTTCGGCCTCGTCTCCGGCAACACCATGTCCGGCGGCGACTTCCAGATGTCGCGCGTCGACAAGACCTCGATCGCGCTTGCCCAGCAGATGGAGCGCGAGAATATCTTCGCGCGCGTCAGTTACGACCTCGCGGACAACGTGACGGTCTTCGCCGACACCATCTGGGCCTATTCGAAGGCCTGGAACCCGGGCGCGACCTCCAACATCAATTTCGGCGGCATCAATATCCGCAACGACAACCCGTTCATCCCGGCCTCGATCCGCGCCCAGATGACCGCCCTCGGCATTACCCAGTTCACCATGGGTAATTCCAACCAGTACGACATGCCGCTGTTGCAGTCGCTCAACGCCCGCACCTTCCGCAGCTATGTCCTCGGCATGGAAGGCAACTTCAACGCCTTCGACAGCGATTGGAACTGGGACGCGTCCTGGGCCAAGAGCACCAATCACCTGTCGTTCCGCTCGCCGGGCAACCGCATCAACGCGAACTACCTGCGCGCCACCGACGCGACCACGGACGCGAGTGGAAAAGCGGTCTGCCGCGTCAACGCCGACGCCGATCCGGCCAACGACGATCCGCGCTGCATCCCGTACAACCCGATGGGCATCGGCGTGAACGCGGACAACACCTACGTCTACGGCACGGGTTACGGTCTCACCAAGCTGAGCCAGGACGTGTGGGCCGTGAACGCGAACGGCGAGCCGTTCTCGACCTGGGCCGGCCCGGTTTCGCTGGCCCTCGGCGGCGAACACCGCAAGGAAGGCCTGAGCGGCATCGCGAGCGCGCTCGACCTTGCCGCGGCTTACTTCGCCGGCAATTTCGGCGCCTCGACCGGCAGCTACAATGTGACCGAAGGCTATCTCGAAACAGTCGTGCCCTTGGCCAAGGACGCGCAATGGGCCAAGAAACTCGACCTCAACGCGGCGGCCCGCTTTACCGACTATTCGACCTCCGGCTTCGTGGTCACATGGAAAGCCGGTGCGACCTTCTCGCCCATCGACGACCTGACTTTCCGCGGCACGGTGTCGCGTGACATCCGCGCGCCGAACGTCGGCGATCTGTTCACGTCCGATCGTCCGGGGACCGGCACCGTCATCGATCCCCGCAACGGTTCGTCGTCCTTCATCGTCACGTCCGTGCGCGGCAACCGCGCGCTGCAGCCCGAAAAGGCGAACGCGATCGGGGTCGGCGCGGTGCTCCAGCCGTCGTTCCTGCCGGGCTTCAACGCCTCGGTCGACTACTACGACATCGACGTGAAGGACGCGATCGCGTCCTTGAGCGCGCAGAACTATGTCGATCGCTGCCACGACGGCACCGCGCCGGCGCTGTGCTCGTTCATCACCCGCGACGCGGCTGGAAACATCACCTTCGTTGCCGTGGTTCCGGCCAACATCCTCTCGCAAAGCACCCGCGGGATGGACATCGAAGCGTCCTACACGCTGCCGCTGTCCACATTCTCGGACGACTGGGAAGGGGAGTTCCGCCTGCGCGGCCTCGCCACCAAGGTGTTCTCGCTCAAGACCGTCGATAGTCTCGGCACCATCGAAGGCGCGGGCATTCAGGCGGACGGCGGTGTGATCGGTCTCGGCAGCGCGCTGCAGGCCCCGAAGTTCCGCTACCTGCTTTCGGGCGTTTACGACAACGGCCCGTTCAGCGCGACGGTGACCATGCGCGGCATCGGCTCCGGTGTGTTCAACACCTCGTTCATCACCTGCACGTCGGGATGTCCGGCCGCCACCGCCGCGCATCCCACCATCAACCTCAACTACGTGCCGAGCGTCACCTACTTCGACCTCGCGTTCGACTACGACATCATGGATGGGATGCTGCAGCCGTACTTCACGGCTGAAAACGTGCTCGACAAGGATCCGCCGTTCGTCGTCGGCACGCGCGGCGCCGGCTTCTACGCCGGCCAGGGCAACACCGGTCTCTACGACCGCCTGGGCCGCGTGTTCCGCGCGGGCGTGCGCTTCAAGATGTAGGACGCGGCGTTTGAGGAGATGCAAGGGCGGGGGCCTAGGCTCCCGCCCTTTTTCTTTGCATGAAAGGCAGCGCGACAAGGGAAATCACCGCAAGCAGGCCCGGCGGGACGTTGATCAGGAACAGCCAGTGCCAGGACAGATTTTCCGTGATCCATCCCCCGACAAACGGGCCCAACGTCGGCGCCAGCATCGAGGCCGATTGTATAGAGCCAGCGCGTCGACAAAGCGCGCGCGAGCCGCCCACTCACGGCAATCGCGATGATCTCGGCGATGAGATAGATGGTCTGAAGGTAGCTGAGCCGGTCGGCGGGGATGCGCAGGTCGGCCTGAATCTCGATCAGCGAACTCGCGACGATCTGGATGTCCAGGATCGCCAGGAACATCCCGGCGCACATCACCAGGAAGCCGAGGAAAGACGGAATCGAGATGCCCTGGTTTTCCGCGCTCATCCCTGATTGAATACCCGCTTTCGAGAGGCAAGGCGCGCCGGATCGAACGACAGGGCCGCCGCCGCGCCGCCGTGATGAGGAAGGACTGAGGATGCCCCATATCGTTGTGAAGATGTTCCCCGGCCGCACGCCGCAGCAGAAGCAGGATCTCGCCGACGCGCTCACCCAGGCCATGATCGCCACGCTGCAGACGCCGCTCGACGCTATTTCCGTGGCCATCGAAGATATCGAGAAGCGCGACTGGATGGACAGGGTCGCCAAGCCTGAAATCGCCGGCAAAGCCGCGACCATCTTCAAGAAGCCCGGATACGAAATTCCCTAAAGCTGGGCCCGGAAGCGGATCGCGATGCTTTCGAGGATTCGCTTGGTGACGGGGCGGTGCGCCCAGCGCTTCGCGACGATCTTGCGCGATTGGACGAAGTCCCGTTCAACCTGCTCCATCTGGCGGCGGGCGAACGTTTCGTCGAAGACATTGAGATTCGCCTCGTCGTTCAGCCGGAAGGAGCGGTCGTCGAAATTGCACGACCCCACCGACGTCCAGCGGCCGTCCACCACCATGACCTTGCAGTGGATCATGGTCGGTTCGTACTCGTTGATCTCGATGCCGGCTTTCAGAAGCTCGGCATAAAGCGCCTGCGACGCCCAGCGGCCGAACTTCGCGTCCGTATGGCGGTTCGGCACCAGGATGCGCACGCGCACGCCGCGTTCGCGCGCCGCGATCAGGGTCTTGATGGTCAAGGCATCCGGCACGAAATAGGAATTCTCGATATCGATGGTCCTGGTCGCCGCGGCGATCGCCAGCAGCACCATGAGATGCAGGCTGGAGCTGCCGCCTTCGGGCGAGCTTGAGAACATCTGCGCGTCCATCTCGCCCGTGGGCTGCAAGGGCGGAAAGTATGCGTCTCCGTGCAGCACTTCACCGGTGGCCTTGATCCAGTTGTCGACGAAAACGGCCTGCATCTGCGCCACCACGGGGCCGGTCGCCTCATAGTGGGTATCGCGCCAATGCCGGGGATCCTGGGCGTGGCCCGTCCACTCGCGGCCCATCCCGATGCCGCCCGTATAGCCGGTCTTGCCGTCGACGATCAGGAGCTTGCGGTGGGTGCGGTTGTTGACGCGCCGCCAGTGATACCAGCCGAGTTCGTGATAGATGCGCACCTGCGCGCCGCCTTTCTTGGCCGTCTCCAGGAGGTCCTTGTCCATGGTGCGCGAGCCGATCCAGTCCAGAAGGATATGCACGCGCACGCCCCGTCTTGCGGCATCTGTCAGCGCGTCGCAGAACGCTCCCGCGATCTCATCGCGGAAGATGAACGATTCGAACGTGATGCTGACCTGCGCGGCGCGGATCGAATCCAGCATCGCGGGAAAGGTTTCATCCCCGTTCAGCAGAATGCGCACGTTGTTGCCGGGCAGGATCGAGGGTCCCAGCAGCACCCCCAGCGAGCGCCGGAAATCGATATCCGCGCTTGTATAAAGCGTCTTCGGCCGGCGGGTGAGGCGCTTCTCCGCGGTCACCAGATTGGCGCCGATGAAAATCACGAAGACCAGCACCGGAATGAAGGCGATGATCCAATAGATCGAAATCATGGAGAACCCGCGCCAAGGACGCGCAGCGCGCGTGCGAAGGCCCGCGCGGGGCAACCGGGCGGGGAATCCATGCATATAAAATCAAACACGGGCCGTATCACAATCGTCGCGTATCCGTTGTTGCCCGAACAACGATGGAGAGAAAGATTTGTCACGGGCGGATGGCCGGGGCGCTATTCTAAAAAAGGTCTCGGGGCTGATTCCGGTCGTGATGCTCCCGCTCGGCGCCTGGCTCGGATACCGCACATTCGAGGACCGCGCGGCGGCCGAGATCTGGGCGGCCGTGACCGGGCTTCCCGCCTTCCGGCTGATCCTGGCCTTCGTGTGCGCCGCCGGAAGTTATCTTTGTCTGACCGGTTTCGACACTCTCGCGATCCGCACTCTCGGCAAGCGCGTGGCCTATCCGAAGATCGCGCTCACATCTTTCATCAGCCTCGGCATAGGTCACACCGTCGGTGTGGCGGTACTCAGCAGCGGCGCGTTGCGCTACCGGCTCTACTCCGGTTTCGGCCTCACGGCGGGCGACGTGGCGAAAGTCATCCTGATGTGCGCGATCACGGTCGGGCTCGGCCTGATGGGGCTTGGCGGGCTCAGCCTTGTCGTCCGGCCGCGTCTCGACATCGGCGGATGGGCGATTTCACCGGTCCTCGCGCGCGCCGTGGGGGCCTTGTGCCTCGCGCTCGTCGGCCTTTACGTGTTCATGGCATGGCGGCGTAAAACACCTGTGCGGGTGCGGGGTCATGAGATCCGGCTGCCCGATGCACGCATCGCCATGGCGCAGGTTGCGCTCGGCACGGTGAATTTCGCCTTCGTCGCCGGAACGCTTTACCAGCTTCTCGCGGGCGCCGCATCTTACGGGCAAACGGTGTCCGCCTATGTGATCGCCAATCTGTCCGGCCTTGTGAGCCATGTGCCCGGCGGTATCGGCGTGCTGGAATACGTGATTTCCAAACTGGTGGACCGGGGAGATGTGCTGGGGGCGCTCATCGCCTTCCGCATCATCTATTTTCTCGTGCCCCTCGCGCTTGCGGTCACGCTGCTGATCGCCGCCGAGATCGTCCGCTGGCGGCGCGGAAAATCCCCAGAAAACTAGTCGTCGTCCTTCCCGCGCCTGATCTCGCTGACGAGCACGCCGGCGATCACCAGCGCCCCGCCCACCCAACCGAAGATGCCCAGCCGCTCTCCGGCCGTGAGGCCGATCAGCCCCGCCCATACCGGCTCCGTCGCATAGATGACCGTCGCCCGCGCCGGGCTCACGATCTTCTGGGCCCAATTCATGGTGAGCTGGATGATGGAGCTCGCGAGACCCAATGCGGCGGCCATCGCCAGCAGCGGCCACGGGATGTCCGCCGGGACCTGCTCGCCGAACGCCGGCATGAGACCGAACGCCAGAATCGACGTCACCGCCAGCTGGATCGCCGTCACGCGCCGCGCATCGGCCCGCGGCGCGAAATATCCGATGAGCAGGATTTCGGCGGCGAACACAAGTGCGCTGAGAAGGGTAATGACCTCGCCCCGGCCAAGGTTATCGAGGCCCGCGCCGCGCGAACCGATCAGGCTCACGCCGAGAAATGCGAGGCCAACCGCCAGCCAGGTGGTCAATCGTGGCGGACGGCGCAGTACCGCCCACTGCAACAGCGGTACGATCGGCACGTAAAACGCGGTGATGAACGCGGATTCCGAACTCAGGACGTGTTTCAGCCCTTCGGATTGCAGCGTGTAACCCGCGCAAATCGAAACCCCCACGGCGCAGCCGGCGGCGATTTCGCCGCGCGTAACCCGCTTCAAGGATTTGCCGGCGATGATGACGGCGATGGTGGCGGCGACGGCGAAACGCAGGCCGACGAAGAGCAGCGGCCCCGACATGGTCATGGCGAATTGCACGGCCAGGAACGTGGCGCCCCAGACCATGGTGACGGTAAGCAGCGCGGCTTCGGCACGCAGGCGCAAAAGTGATCCCCCCTGAAAACGCTTCGCTAGAATGTGATCTTCACCGACGCGGCCGAACGGTTGGCGGCGCCGTGATACACCGCTTCGATGTTGTTGCCATCAGGATCCGTCACGAAGGCGGCGTAGTAGCCCGGATGATAGGGGCGCTCGCCCGGCTTGCCGTTGTCCGTGCCGCCGGCCGCGACGGCGGCGGCGTGGAAGGCGTCCACCTGCGCGCGGTCCTTGGCCTGGAACGCGAGATGCACGCGGCCCGTCAGTTCGCCTTGCGCGGCGCGGCTCTCCCGGCTCGAGATGAACAACTCGTCCGCCCAGAAGAAGTCCGGCCCTTCCCCGCCGACGGCGAGCCCAAGCGCCTTGAATGCAGCTTCATAGAAACGGCGGCTGGCGTTCAAATCTCCCACCACCAATTGCAGGTGGTCGATCAGCCGGCCGCGGTGCAGCTCCTGGGCTTGCATATTTGATTCCTCCGGTATTCATTAATGGTTCAACACATTGTCGCGGGCCGCGAATCAATAGCTATTCCTGCGACTCTGAATGTTGCCCGGCGGCATCACCCTACATTGAGAACGTGTAATTTACCCGGTTCACGCTGGCGTGAATGGGCCTGTCCCTTATATAAAGTCGCCGGGGTCGCGGCGTTGGGCGGAAAGTGCAATGACGAACATGTCCAAAGGGCCGCAGGAGGCCGCGCGTAGCGCGCTGCCTCCTTTCTTGTCGACGTCTACCATTGAACGCCGCACGCTTGCGGGCGTTCCGCGTAAATATCTCATCGCCGGGGGTCTTGCCGCCGTCGCGCTCATCGTTGGCGCAGGGATCGCCATGCGGCCGAAGGCGCCGCCGCCGGTCGCCGGCGGTGCGTCGCCCCCCGTCCTGACGGTGACCTCGGCCGGCCCGCACACCGTCGATTGGGCCGACACCATCGAAATCTCCGGCGCCATCGTGCCGTGGCAGGAAGCGATCATCGGTCCGCAGATTTCCGGCCCGCAGATCACCGAAGTGCTCGCCGAGGTCGGCGACCAGGTGAAAAAGGGCGAAGTGCTCGCGCGCCTGGACAAGGCGCTCCTGCGCGCCGACGAGGCCGTGCTGCTGGCGTCGTTTGAACAGGCGGACGCGAACTACAAGCGCGCCGTTTCCCTGAAAGAAAATGGCTTCATCAGCGAGCAGAATATCCTCTCGCTCGAAACCCAGATGAAAACCAGCCGCGCGCAGCTTGAAGCCAAACGCGTGCAGCTCCGCTACGCCGACATCGTCGCGCCGGACGATGGGGTGATCAGCGCGCGCAACGCCACGCTCGGCGCCATCGCCGCGCCGAGTCAGGAACTTTTCCGGCTCATCCGTCAGAACCGCCTTGAGTGGCGCGGTGAGTTGTCCGCGCGTCACCTGTCCGCCGTGAAGGCCGGTCAGGAGGTGCGCCTCACGCTGCCCTCGGGCGGCGAAGCGGCGGCGAAAGTGCGCCAGAATGCGCCGGCCCTCAGCGCCGACGCGCGCCTCGGCACCGTGTATGCCGATCTCGCGCCGGGCTCCGAGGCGCACGCGGGCATGTACGCCACGGGCCGTATCATCGTCGATCGGCGCCCGGCCATGGTCGTTCCGTCGGAAGGCGTCATCTTGCGCGACGGCCGCACCTATGTGCTCCAACTCGCCGATGCGGGCGAGACATCCAAAGTCACGCTCCGCGCCGTGGAAACCGGCCGCCGCGAAGGCGCTGAGGTCGAGATCGTCAGCGGGC
>JAYSFT010000142.1:0-8266 GCA_041913245.1 Rhodospirillaceae bacterium
CCAATTTCGCCGGCGACCAGCGCGACACCACCACCCCGCGCGCCATGGCGCAAACGCTGCAAACCCTGCTGACCGGCGAGGTGCTCTCGCGCGCCGCCAAGGACACGCTCATCGGCTGGATGGTGAACGCCAAGACCGGGCTCGAACGCTTGAGGGCCGGGTTGCCCAAAGACTGGAAGGCCGGCGACAAGACCGGCACCGGCAGCCGCGCCGCCGTCAATGACGTCGCCATCGCCTGGCCGCCGGGCCGTAAGCCGATCGTGATCGCGGCTTATCTGACGGGCTCGCGCGCCGACGCGGCCACGCTCAACGCGGCGCACGCGGAGATCGCGCAGTTGGTTGTGAAACTCCTGGCTTAGAGGGCCGCTTCTTTCTCGGCCCAGGCTTTCTGGGCGATTTGCGCTTCCTGTTCGGCACGAATCCGCAGTTCCTTGGCCGACAGGCGCTCGCTGTCGGTCTTCAGCTGGCCGCAGGCGGCGAGGATGTCGCGGCCGCGCGGGGTGCGCACAGGGGCGCTGTAGCCGCCGTCGCGGATCATCGCGCTGAAAGCGTCCACCGTCGCCTCGTCCGAGCACTCGTAGGGCGTTCCCGGCCACGGGTTGAAGGGGATCAGGTTGAACTTGCAAGGGATGTCCTTGACCAGCTTGATCAAGGCTCTTGCATGGGCCGGCGTGTCGTTGATGCCCTTCAGCATCACATATTCAAACGTGATGCGGCGCGCGTTGCTGGCCACCGGATAGTCGCGGCAGGCCTGCATCAGCTCTTTCAGCGGATACTTCTTGTTGATCGGCATGATCTGCGAGCGCGTGTCGTCGTCGGGTGCGTGCAGCGATACCGCGAGATTGACGCCGAGCTCCGCGCCGCAGCGGTGGATCTCCGGCACGACGCCGGACGTGGACAGCGTGATGCGGCGTTTGCCAAGCGCGATCCCGTCATCGGCCATGATGATCTTCAAGGCGGTGGCGACGTTCTCGAAATTATAGAGCGGCTCGCCCATGCCCATCATGACGATGTTTGAGAGCAGGCGGCGCTCATCGGTCGGGGTCGGCCACTCGCCGTAGGAATCGCGCGCGACCATGAACTGGCCGACGATCTCCGCCGGGGTCAGGTTGCGCACCAGGCGCTGCGTGCCGGTGTGGCAGAAACGGCAGGTCAGCGTGCAGCCCACCTGCGAGGAGATGCACACTGCGCCGCGGTCTTCATCCGGGATGAACACCGCTTCGGCTTTCTGGCCATCGGAAAATTGCATCAGCCATTTGCGCGTGCTGTCGCTCGAGGTCTGCTCGCGCGCGATGGTCGGGCGCGAGACCACGAAGTGGTTCTCGAGCGTGCGCCGCAGATCCTTGGACAGGTCCGTCATCGCCGCGAACTCGGTCGCGCCGCGGTGATAGATCCAATGCCACACCTGCTTGGCGCGGAACGGCTTCTCGCCCTTTTCCACCAGCGCGGCCTTCAGCGCCTCGCGGGAAAGACCGACGAGGTTGGTGCGGGTGTCCTGGAGAAGGGGCGCGGAATCGGGTGACATGAGGCGGGGAAGTAAGGCCAAACGCCCGCCGCAGCAAGGCCCGCCGCATTATCCCAGTATTTCTAGGGTGTTAGGAAAGGTGGTGCCGCAGGTCCTTGAACGTCGCATGAGGGCCGCAGAGTGCGCATTCCGGGTCCGGTCCGACCTTCACGGTGCGGAAGGCGGCCGAAAGGGCGTCATAAATGAGCAGCCTTCCAGCCATGGTATCGCCGATGCCCAGGATCTCTTTCAGCACCTCGGTGGCTTGCAGCGTGCCCATCACCCCGGCGACCGCGCCCAGGATGCCGGCCTGATCGCAGCTCGGCACCTCGCCGGGCGGCGGCGCGTCCGGATAAAGGCAGCGGTAGCAGGGACCCCCATCGCGGGGCTTGAAGGTCGCGAGTTGGCCGTCAAAGCGCAGCACGGCGGCGGACACCAGCGGTTTTTTCGCGAAGAAGCAGGCGTCGTTGACGAGAAAGCGCGTCGGGAAATTATCGCTCCCGTCGGCGACCAGGTCATAGTCCCTGATGAGGCCCGCGATATTTTCCGGCGTCAGGCGCGCCTTGTATTCCACCACCTTTACGTCGGGATTGATCGCGGTCGCCGCGCGGCCCGCGCTCTGCACCTTGGCCATGCCGATGCGGTCCGTGGTGTGGGCGATCTGGCGCTGCAAGTTGGAAAGATCGACCGTGTCGTCGTCAATCACACCGATGGTACCTATGCCGGCGGCGGCGAGATACAGCAGGAGCGGCGAGCCCAAGCCGCCCGCGCCGATCAGCAGCACCTTCGCCTTCAGAAGTTTCTCCTGGCCGACGCCGCCCACTTCCTTGAGCAGGATGTGCCGGGCGTAGCGGTGGATCTGGTCTTCGCTGAAATCCATCAACTTCTGTCGTCAGTGACGACCCGTAGAACCGAAGCCGCCCGCGCCGCGCGCGGTGTCGTCCAGGCTCTCTTTCTCTTCCAGCAACACGGTGCGCACGGGCGCGACCACCATCTGCGCGATGCGCATGCCGCGCGTCACCGTGAAGGCCTGCTTGCCGTGGTTGATGAGGATCACGCTGATCTCGCCGCGATAGTCGGCGTCGATGGTGCCCGGCGTGTTGAGCACGGTCACGCCGTTCTTGGCGGCAAGGCCTGAGCGCGGCCGCACCTGCGCTTCAAAGCCTGACGGCAGCGCGATGGCAAAGCCCGTCGGGATCATGGTGTAGGCGCCATGTTCGATGACCACGTCGGCGCTCACGGCCGCGCACAGGTCCATGCCGGCGGACTGGCTGGTCTGGTAGGCGGGAAGGGGCAGATCGGAGGCGTGCGGAAGGCGTTTGATAGAAACGGAAACAACGATAGCCAAGGGAAGCTTCTCCGATTGATTTTAGGATTGATGTTGGGATTGATGGTTGAACGCGGCGGCGATGCGTTCCGCGAGCCGTTCGGCGACGGCGCGTTTCTTCAAGGTGGGCCAGCTCTCCACGCCATCGGCGGTCACAAGATGGACGGTGTTGTTGTCGCCGCCGAAAGTGCCGCTCATCTGCGAAACGTCATTGGCCACGAGCCAGTCGCAGTTCTTGCGCGCGCGCTTGGCCTTGGCGTTCTCGACAAGGTTCTCGGTCTCGGCGGCGAAACCGACCACGAGATCCGGACGTAGCGGCCCCTTTTGCGCGAGCGTGGCGAGGATGTCGGGATTCTCGGATAATTTCAGGGTCGGTGCCGCGCCGCCCTCCTTCTTGATCTTCGCGTCACGCGCGTCGGCCGCCCAATCGGCGACAGCGGCCGCGCACACCACGATCTGCGCCGGCAGCGCGTCCTTGCAGGCCTTCATCATCTGCTTGGCCGTCTCGATGCGCACGACCCTCACGCCGTCCGGATCGTCCTCGTTCACCGGCCCGGAGACCAAGGTGACGTCGGCGCCGAGTTCGGCGAGCGCGGACGCGATCGCATGGCCCTGTTTGCCCGACGAGCGGTTGCCGATGTAGCGCACCGGGTCGATCGGTTCGTGGGTCGGTCCGCTGGTGACCAGCGCTTTTAGCCCCGACAGGGGCCCGCGGTTCGGCGCCTTGGCGAAAAAACGCGCCAGCGCGGCGATGATCTCGGGCACTTCGGCCATGCGTCCGTCGCCCACCTCGCCGCAGGCGAGATCGCCCGCGCCGGGTCCGACGATGCGCACATCGCGCGTCTGCAAGGTCTGCAGGTTCGCTTGTGTGGCCGGATGGGTCCACATCATCACGTTCATGCTGGGGGCTATCATCACCGGCTTGTCGGTGGCGAGCAGCGCGGTCGTGGCAAGATCGTCCGCCATGCCGTGCGCCATCTTCGCCATGATGTCGGCGGTGGCGGGCGCGACCAGAAGGATGTCGGCTTCTCGCGAAAGACGAATATGACCCATCTCGCTTTCGTCCGTCAGCGAGAATAGGTCCTGGTAACATTTCTCGCCCGACAGCGAAGCCAGGGTCAGCGGCGTGACGAAGTTCGCGCCGCCCTTGGTGAGGATGCAGCGAACCTGAGCGCCGCGTTCGCGGAGACGCCGGATCAGGTCCGGCGCCTTCACCGCGGCGATGCCGCCGGCGACGATCAAAAGGATGCGTTTGTTCTCCAGCAACGGCGTCGGTCCAGCCGTGAGGTCGCGCATGATGGTGTTCATAGGCTGCGATTTTATCTCAAGTCAGCGGCTCTCAATAGCCTTGTGCGCACTTCTAGGGGCCCCCTCACCCCAGCCCTCTCCCGCAAGCGGAAGAAGGGGCCGAACGGAGCGAGGCGGCGAGGGTGGTGGCAATATCCTCGATCTACGCCGGCAACGCGCTTTCCGCCCCCAGGTCCTTCTCCACCCGCGCCACCCAGGCCCGGACATGGGGCCATTGTTTCAGATCGAAGCCCGCTTCGTGGCCGAAGCGGGTATAGGCGACCAGGGCAATGTCCGCGAGGGTCAGGCGTTCGCCCACGAAATAGCTCCGGCCGGCCAGATGATCGTTCATTAGGGTCAGCACCTTCTCACCGCGCGGGAGCAGGCTGGGTTCGATCTCGCTGTCCGCCTTCTTAAGGTAGTGCTTATGAAAGCGCCGCACGGCGATCACGGTTTCATGGCTGTATTGCTCCCAGAACAACCATTGCATCATCAAGGCGCGCTCATAGGGTTCATCGGGGATCAGGGTCGAGCCGTGCGCAAGGTAGAGCATGATGGCGTTGGACTGGGCGAGCCCGCGCCCATCGGCCAGGGTCACGAACGGCACTTGGCCCGCCGGATTGAGCGCCAGGAACGCCGGGGTGTGCGTTTCTTTCTTCAGCACGCTGGTCTCGACCCAGCGGAACGGCACGTTCAAACGTTCGGCGACGAACTTCACCTTGTGACAATTGCCGGAGATGGAATCTCCATAAACCGTCATCACGCTCATCGCCCGCTCCTTTAATTGATAATCAACGCCGCTCCCAGGATCGCCGCCAGGACCCACGGCGCCCAGAACAGCCAACGCTGTCCATGCCGGCGATCGGTCGCACCGCCCAGGATCGCCCGTGCACTGTCGGGGTGCAGCCGCAGTCCGCCCTGCTCGATGTCGGCGGTGATTGCTTCGACGCGCGCGATCACCCGCGGCAATGCGCGGAGCGTGCTGATGGCGTCCGCCACCACGTCCACCGTACGGCCCTCGGGCCCGAGGCGCGCGCGCATCCATCCTTCGATCAGGGGCCGCGCCAGTTCCCACATGTTCACTTCCGGCGCGAGGTTGCGGCCCACGCCTTCGGCCAGCAGCATGCTTTTCTGCAACAAAAGCAGCTGAGGCTGTGCCTGCATGTTGAAGGTCTCGGTCACCCGGAACAACTGGCCGAGCAGTTTCGCGATCGAGATTTCCGCGATGGGTTTGCCGAGGATCGGCTCGGCGATGGAGCGGCACGCCTGCGCGAACATGCCGACGTCCTTCTCCGAAGGCACGAAGCCCGCGCGGATATGCACGTCGGCCACGAGTTTGTAGTCGCGCGTCAGGAAGCCCAGCAGCATCTCGCCCAAGGTCTTCTGGGTCTCGTTGTCCACGCGGCCCATGATCCCAAAGTCCATGGCGATCACGCTGCCTTGCGGGGTGACGAACAAATTCCCCGGGTGCATGTCGGCGTGGAAGAATCCGTGGTCGAACACCATGCGGAAGAAAATCTCCGCGGCGTTCTTCACCACCCGCACCGGATCGACGCCCGCCGCGGTGACCGCGGCGCGGTCGTCGACGCGAATCCCCGACACGCGTTCCATGGTCAGGATGCGTTCCGATGTGCGCTGCCAGTCGACCGTCGGCACATAGAAGATGGGGCTGCCGGCGAAGTCTTCCTTCAGCTCCTGCGCCGCGGCGGCTTCGAAGCGCAGGTCCATCTCGAGATTCACCGATTCGGCGAAGGTCTCGACGACTTCCATGGGCTTCAAGCGGCGCAGCTTGGGCGCGTAGCGCTCGGCCTTCTCCGCCATCCAGAACATGAGGTCGATATCGCGCACGAAAGCGAGTTTGACGCCGGGGCGCAGCACCTTTACGGCGACAGCCTCGCCTTGCGTGGTCACGGCGAAATGCACCTGAGCGATGGACGCGGCCGCCACCGGTGTTTCCTCGAAGCTTTCGTAAATCGCCGTGATGGGCTTGGCCAAGTCCGTTTCGATGGCCGCCTTGGCGTCCTTGAAAGGGAACGGCGGCAAGCGATCTTGCAGCTCGGAGAGATCGGCGGCGATTTCATCGCCCAGCAGATCGGCGCGTGTGGACAAAGCCTGGCCGAACTTGATGAAGGTCGGACCCAGCTCCGCCAAAGCCATGGCCAGGCGCAGGCCCGGGCGCATGGCTTTCACGGCCTTGCGCGGGCGCCAGATCAGGCCACAGCTGCGCGCGACGAAGGCGCCGGCGGGATGGATATTCAGAAGGAACAAGGCGTCGTGACGCGCAAGCGTGCGTCCGATCACCCACAGGCGCGCAAAATTACGGAGGTCGCGCAACATGATTAGATACGCCAGCCGGAATGCAGGGCGGCGATGCCGCCCGAAAGGTTGCGCATCTTGCGCTCTTTGAAGCCCGCCGCATCCATGCGCGCCAGCAGCTCGTCTTGTGACGGGAATTTGCGGATGCTTTCGGCGAGATAGCGGTAGGACGCCGCATCCCCGGCCACCATACTGCCCAGCGCCGGCAGCACGTTGAAGGAATAGGCGTCGTAGATCTTGTCGAGCACCGGCGCCACAACGCGGCTGAACTCAAGGCACAGGAAGCGCCCGCCGGGTTTCAGGACGCGCCGTGCTTCGGCCAGCGCGGCGTCGATGCGCGTCACGTTGCGCAGACAGAAGGCGATGGTATAGGCGTCGAAGCTCATGTCCGGGAACGGCAGCTTCTCGGCGTCGCCGCACACCCAGTTGACGCCTTCAAGGCGTCCCATATCGATGGACCTGTCGCGGCCCACGGTGATCATCTCGTGATTGATGTCGCACACGGTCACCGGCCCCGCGCCGGCGTGCGCAAGGATTCGCGCGGCTATATCGCCGGTGCCGCCGCCGACGTCGATGAAGCTCTGCCCGGCGCGGGGCGCCAGCCAATCCACCATCGCCGTCTTCCATAGACGATGGACCCCGAGGCTCATGAGGTCGTTCATCAGGTCGTATTTGGAGGCGACCGAATCGAACACGCCCCGCACCAGATGGACTTTTTCGTCCTCGGGGACTGTCTGATAGCCAAAATGTGTGGTGCCGTGCTCGGCCGGTTCATTCATAGGCGGGACCATAGAGGAATGCTGTTATAAAGGCCACTAAGCGCCTTGAAACGCCGAAGGAAAAGGGATGCCCGAGCTACCGGAAGTCGAAACCGTATGTAGAGGCCTGAAAGGCGTGCTTGAAGGCCGCCGTCTCGCGTGCGTGCAGGTGCGCCGCAAGGACCTGCGCATCCCCTTCCCGCCGGCCTTCGCCGAGAAGCTCATGGGGCGCAAGGTCACGCGAATCCATCGCCGCGCGAAATACATGCTGCTCGATCTGGATGACGGCAACGTGCTTATCGTCCATCTCGGCATGTCGGGCCGCATGGTCGTCGATAAAAGCGGCGCGCCGCCCGAGAAGCACGATCACGTCATCTTCACGACGGACAAAGGCGCCGAGATCCGCTTCAACGACCCGCGCCGTTTCGGCCTCATGACGCTCGTCCCAAAAGATGATCTCGCCAGCCACAAACTGTTCCGTCACTTGGGTCCCGATCCGCTGACCCCCGCATTCACGCCCGCCGTGCTGTCCGCGGCTTTGAAGGGCCGCAAGACCTCGATCAAGACCGCGCTGCTCGATCAGCGAATCGTCGTGGGCGTGGGCAACATCTATGCTTGCGAAAGTCTCTATCGCGCCGGTATTTCGCCCACGCGCGAAGCCGGCACCGTGGCGGGAGAGCGGGCGGCGAAGCTGGTTCCGGCCATCAAGAAAGTGCTGGCCGATGCCATCGCGGCGGGTGGCTCGTCGTTACGCGATCATGTGCAGCCCTCGGGCGAACTCGGCTACTTCCAGCACGCCTGGAAGGTCTACGGCCGTGAGGGCGAGTCGTGCGTCTGCCTGTCCGGGAAAAGCCCGGCCAAAGCCGCCAACAAGGGAAAGGGGCTGGTGCTGCGAATCACACAAGGCGGGCGGTCCACCTTCTATTGCGCCGGTTGTCAGACCTAGACTTTAGAGACCTGCTAAACCGGGAATATCTTTATTCCGACCGCCCGAGGCCTGGACCTCGTTGACGGCGGGTGTGCCATCCCCTATAAGCCCGCGTTCCAAATTATCCACAGACGCATTCAGAGTAA
>JAYSFT010000143.1:0-8254 GCA_041913245.1 Rhodospirillaceae bacterium
TGGCCACGAGTTCGCAGTACAGCTTGATCGCGCGGATGGCGTCGTCGTTGCCCGGGACCGGGTACGTGATGTGCGCGGGATCGGAGTTGCTGTCCAGGATCGCCACGACCGGGATGCCCAGCACGCGCGCTTCGTTGACGGCGATGGATTCCTTGTTGGTGTCGATCACGAACAGGATGTCCGGCAGGCCGCCCATGTCCTTGATGCCGCCGAGAGAACGGTTCAGCTTTTCCTGCTCGCGCGCGAGTTCAAGCTGTTCC
The DNA here is from genome assembly GCA_041913245.1 of Rhodospirillaceae bacterium. Lineage (GTDB taxonomy): Bacteria > Pseudomonadota > Alphaproteobacteria > Rhodospirillales > Rhodospirillaceae > SHVO01. Next base: position 261 of record JAYSFT010000143.1, read on the forward strand.
TTCTTGGTGAGTCCGTGCAGCTGCTGTTCATCGCCGAGACGGGCTTCGAGGTCCTTCAGGCGCTTGATCGACTGCGAGACGGTCTTCCAGTTGGTGAGCGTGCCGCCCAGCCAGCGGTGATTGACGAAGTACTGGCCGCAACGCTCGGCGTATTCCTTCACGAGGTCCTGCGCCTGGCGCTTGGTGCCGACGAAGAGCACGCGGCCGCCGGCGGCGGTGACGTCGTGAATAGCCTGCATCGCGCGCTGCAGCATCGGAACCGACTGCTGAAGGTCGATGATGTGGACCCCGTCGCGCACTCCGAACAGGAATGGCTTCATCTTGGGGTTCCAGCGGCGGGTGTTGTGGCCGAAGTGGGCGCCGGCTTCGATGAGCTGACGCATGGAAAAATCAGGCAGAGCTGCCATGGGATCCTCTTTTTTTCCGGTTGTGCCTCCCCAGGTGGTGGAATCTCCCCAAATAGGGAGACACCGGAATGGACGTCCGGAACTCCCGAACCGCCCGCACCCAGGTGTGGAATGGCGGGGGGTATAGGGAATCCCCCTTTAAAAGTCCAGGTAAAAACCTAGAATCGCATTTCGGCTGAAACTTTTCCGGCGAGTAAGCCATTAGAACTCCACTGGAAAACAGGATTTACCCATGCAGATCGATCAAGCCTCCCTCGCGCGCATGTTCCGGACCGGCCTGCGCCATATGAGGAACAGCGACATTATAAGGGTCGTGCGCCGGTCCAAGGGCCTGCGCCGACTGATCAACGGCCCGCTGGCCGACATGGGCGAGGACGTGAACCAGTTGATGGCGATGCTGAAGGATTACGCCAACGGGACATATCGAGAGGCGCCCCGCTCGACCGCGCTCGCGGCGGCTTTCGCACTTCTATATGTGCTGAACCCCTTCGACCTGATGCCGGACTTCATTCCCGGCATCGGCTACCTCGATGACATGTCCATGGTGGCCCTGGTGATCGGTTCTATCCGCCGCGACGTGGCGGCCTACGCCCGCTGGCGGCGCTCCCGCGCGGCGATCGCGCGCCGTCTGCGGCTGACCTTTGGGATTGGACGCCGCCGGGCGTTCGCGGGTTAATCGTTCGCTGCGCACTTCACATCCCGCTCACGCAGCGCGGTGAAAGCCCCTTCACCGTCACAGGTCTTCCGTATGTAGACAAAAGAAACGTCTGGCCTGACGGCGAGACAGTATTGCCGCTGGTCGATCGGTCCGTAGACGAGGAGATACCGGTAGGCTTCGTGGTCGGTCCACACGCCTTGGAGCTTGCGGGTAAAGCGGTTGCGCCGTTCCTTCACAAGGCGCTCGTACTGCAGCACCCCATCGACTTCATAACGCAAGTCCGTGTCGAGCAAGATGACACGGTCTTGCGGCACCGCATTCAGAAATCCATTGGAGCGGAGATACTCCTGCCCCATGCAGACGGCCTGCGCAGCACCGGATGGCACGAACGGCGGAAGGCTCTGACACGCACCGAGCGTAAGTCCGGAAAACGCGATGAGGGCCCCGCGCATGACCGATGCCATCATTTTGGACCGAAGCTCCATTTCCCGCCCGCGGTGCCAAGCAAGTCGAGTTTGAAGTTCATCCGAATGCGCATCTCCATGGCCTGAGGGGCGCCGTCCATTCGACCGGCAAGGAAGCGCCAATCATCGACGGCGACGTTCCGCGCGGCGACGTCGAGACGCTGAAATCCGCTGCTGCGATCAACGTCCGCATCAATGACATCACCCGTTTCATCGACCGTGAGGCGGAGGACGACCGCACCTTCCTCACGCGCGGCGATGGACTCCGCCGGATAGACCTCGGCGGCCCCGATGTTCGGCCGCGACGGATCAGCGCGTGGCGGCACGATGATGCTCACGCCATTCCGCCGTAGCGATTCAAGAGCCTGGGTTGCACCCCATAGGTTCCACGGCGCGGTGGTACGGAAGACCTCGCCCGTGGTGAAACGGCCGGTGACGTTCGCCTGTACGACCGAGACGATATCAATCTCACCGCGATCCACGGCCCCAAGAAATACGTCATAAGAAATCTGCGTCGCAGCCGCGATCTCGTCCGGCGTGAGACCGGAGAGTGGCGTGATGGAGGGGACACGCGTGGCCGCCTGCGCCCAACCCACGACAAGCGGGGCGGCAACCACCCCGACAGCGACGGCCCCGAGTGCGCATCGCTTGGTGCGGCTCAAGCCTACGATGGCGGCATTGCGCATGATTTGCTCAACGCGGCTTCTAAGATCAGCGCCCGAGACTCCCGGCACGCAGATCAGCGGGGACTTCACATAAAACTTGCACACCTTGAGGATGGCTTCGGCATAGGTGGCGGGGTCATTGCCTGAGGCAAGCACGGCTTCATCGCAGGCGCGTTCGCGCTCCGCGACCAGCTTCGCGCCGATCCACCAGACAAGCGGATGAAACCAGAATACGGCCTGCACGAGCATGTGCGCGGCGGCCGTGAGATTATCGCGGCGATGAAAGTGCGAGACTTCATGCGCAAGAACGGCACGGAATTCAGCGGACGTCAGGTGGGTGAACAGATGCTCCGGCAGAAGCAACACCGGGCGCAAAACGCCGATGAGTCCGGGCTCGACCTCACCTGCCGTAAGCTTGACGGGAACAGATGCTTCGATCTCCGCAGGCGTAGAGCGGTGGGCCATGCGCACCATCGCATAATAGCGGCGCAGCCATGCGCCGAGGATTACCGCGCTGCCTGTGAGCCAAATCCCGGCAAGCGCCGAAACAATCCTTGTGTCCGCATGCGGAGGCGCCGGTGCGGCTACGAGGTCCATTACAAAAGCCATCGGGAGCGGCGCGGCCGGCGGCGCGAAATACATCCCGAGATTTTTTCCCAGCCAACCCAGCGCGGCGAAGGGAATGATAAACTTCATCGATGCGGCGAACCACACCCCGTAGCGCACGCGGGCGGCATTCGCGCGAAGACCAAGGGTGACGAGGCCGGCGGCGAGAACAAAGAGCGTGGACTGCCAGAGATGATCGATGACGAGCTGCATCACGTCTTCTCCTTGCGCTTCAAGTCACGAAGGGTTTTCTCGGCTTCCTGCACATCCTCGAGGGTGAGCTTTCCGGTTTCGATCAGGTGCGTCATGACCGGCTGCATGCGCCCGCCGAACAGCGCGAGAAAATCGTCTACAAGGCGGCGCTGTGCGCTCATCCGCGAGACCGCCGCTTCGAAAATATGAGCGTTGCTGATCTTCTTGGTGCGCTTCACCGCCTTCTTGATCTCCAGGCGGTAGATCATGGTCTGCACCGTGGTGTAGGCGGGCCGGTCAGCCGCAGGAAAAGCTTCCTGCACCTCGCGGATGGAGGACGCGCCCCTCGTCCAGAGAATGTCCATGAGCTGGAGTTCGAGCTTGCTGAGCTTGGGTAAAGCCATACCGCGCCCTCTCATTACTACATTTGTAGTAGACTCTACTACAACGAGGGTTGGCGCGGCAAGGCGGCGGTTTTTCATGATGTTTCAGAGGCCTCTATCGGGCCGCAGGGAAAACGTTCTTTCCCCGGTGAGCGATTGCGGGGGAGTTTCTTCCCGCGATCCGGCGGAAACGCCGGATAAGCAAAAGCCCCAACTACCTGTACCAGGCGCGCCGCCCTTAGATGCTGTCCGTGATGCCCAAGGACAGTGCGATGCCCCAGACGCTTGATAGTTACCGGCTTCGTGCCGCGGAGTGCCTCGCCGAGGCGCGCCGCGCGCCGCATGAGACCGACAAGGCGATCTTCCTGGAGATGGCCGAACAGTGGCTGTCTTTGGCCGCGCATGGCGACAAGGCCCCGAACACGTTCGGCGCATTGGTCGGGTAAGCGGGCGTCGGCTAACCCTCACTCTTTCAACGCGGCTTCGGCGAGCCGCTTCCAGTCTTCCGCCACTCTTATAAGACCCCCGCGCGTTTGCGCGTCCGGGGTGCGCGCGGCGCGTTCGAAGGTTTCCTCGGCGCGGCGGCGGTACCAGTCGGCCCGGTCCTTCCTCGCTTCCGCGAGCGCGGCCTGGGTGGGCGCGAGCGGAGGTAAAATTTCCTCGAACGGCGTGAACCACATCTTCCGGAGTGCGATGAGTCCGAGCACCGGGCCCGGCAGCAATATCCACGCGACCTTATCGCCGAGGGCCGCATGCGCTTTGGTGGCGATGAGGATCGAGACGATGGTCACCGCGAAGCCGATGCTGGTTTGCAGGGCGAGCGAGCTGCCGATGAGCGCGGGCGGACAGTGACGGGCGGCGAGCGCGGAGAACTGCGGTGAGTCGGCGATCACCGCGCCGCCCCAGACGAGCAGCGCGAGAATCTTGAGGGTGAGCGGCGCGCCGTGCAGCAGCGGATAGATCAGACACATCACGCCGGAGATGGCGAGCGACGCGCCGGCCACGCGCTCGGAGCCCAAGCGGCGTGTGATGCCCCCGCCCCAGATGCAACCGATGCAGCCCACGGCGATGACGATGAAAGAGATGGCCCAGCCGATTTGCGGATCATCGAACGGCGTATTCAGGATCGCCGAGGCGACGAGCAGCGGCACGATGGTCCAAAACGCATACAGCTCCCACATGTGGCCGAAGTAGGCGAAAGCGGTGGCGCGGAATTTCGGGAGCTTGAAGGCGAGGAAGAAACTTCCCGCGTTCGCGGGCGCGCCTTTGGGAACGGCCGTGGGTGCATCGCCGAGTTTCAGGATCAACGCGGCCGCGATGAGCGCGAGCACGGAGGAGACAAGCATGGGTGTCTGCCAGGCGGCGTGACGGCCGAGGGCGCGCACGCCCATGGGCAGCGCGGTGCCGAGGGTCAGCATGCCGACAAGCAGACCCAAGGTTTGGCCCGCTTTGCCGGGCGCCCAGGCGACGGCCATCTTCATGCCGATGGGATAGACGCCCGCCAAGGACACACCCACGAGAATGCGCAAGATGAGTTGCGCGGGCATGGAGTCCGTCGAATAGGCGAAGGCGAGATTGAACAGCGCGCCGAGCGCGGCAGACAGCGCGAACACGCGCGACGGACGGAAGCGATCCGCGAGACCGCCGAAGGAGAAGAGCAGCGTGCCGGTGATGAAGCCGCCCTGCACCGCCATGGTCATGGCGCCGAGATACTCCGCCGTCCCGCCCGCGACGTTGGCCGAGAACCAGAGCGAGGTGGCGAGAAGCTGGGCCAGCGCGATGAGGGTTGTTTGCGGGGTCATGCCGAAGCCCCCCTGTCATGCCCCGGCGTGTTCATCAGAACTCCCTGATCTCAGCCACGCCGTGCATTTCGCGCAAGCCCGTTAGCGTTTTGGGTTGGATGGCGTAGCGTTCGGACAAGGCCAAGTGGACGAAGCGGCCGTTCTGCCGTGTGACCAGGACGATCTTGCCGTTGCCGCGGCCGTCGGCGGTGAGCAGGCCGGAGAGTTCGTGGATGGGCAGGTCGTTGGTGACGTGGAGTTCCAGGTTGCGCACGCGGGCCGCCGCCGCTTTTTCCAGGTCGTCGACGCGGGTGGTGAGCAGGCGCACCTTGCCGTTCTCGAGCTGGGCGTCGAGGGTCAGGAGTACGGCGGACTCGCCATCCAAGAGTTCGCGGCTCGCGGCGAGGACTTCGGAGAACATCATGGCTTCGAAGGAGCCGGTGGAGTCCTGGAACTTCACGAAGGCATATTTGTTGCCGCGTTTGCCGATGCGTTCGCGCTTTTCCTGCACGGTGCCGGCCATGCGGATGGGTTTCGCGCACTGTTCGGGCGTGAGGGTTTCGAGGTCGCGCGCCTTGACGACCTTCAGGACTTCGAGGGTGCCCGAGTAGGTGTCGAGCGGATGTTCCTTTAAGTAAAAGCCGAAGGCGTCGTGCTCGTGGGCGATCTTCTCGAACTTGCGCCACTCGTTGACCTTGGGGAGCGTGATCTTGCTGTGGCTGTCGTCGCCGCCGAAGAGGCTCACCTGATTCGAGTTGCGCGCGCCGGCGCTGTGCTGGGCGTGGCGCAGCACGATCTCGATGCCCGCGAACAGTTGGCCACGGTTCGGATGCAGTTCATCGAGCGCGCCCGAGTTCACGAGATTTTCCAGAAGGCGCTTGTTGATGACCGAGGTGTCGAGACGGTTGGCGAAGTCGGACAGCGACTTGAAGGGACCGTTCTTGCGGCGCTCGTCGACCAGGGCCTGCATCGCCCCCGCCCCGACGTTCTTGAGGGCGGCGAGCGCATACCGGATGGCGCCGTTCTCGACGCCGAAGGTGACGTCGGAGCGGTTCACGTCGGGCGGCAGGATCTCGATCTTGAGGCGGCGCAGCTCGGCGCGGAAATCGCCGAGCTTGTCGGTGTTGTGCATATCGAGGGTCATGGACGCGGCCAGGAACTCGGCCGGGTAGTTGGCTTTGAGATATGCGGTTTGATAGGCGACCAAGGCGTAGGCGGCGGCGTGGGACTTGTTGAAGCCGTAGCCGGCAAATTTATCAATGGTGTCGAAGATGGTGGAGGCGCGGTCCGGCGGGATCTCGCGGAACTTGCCGGCGCCTTCCACGAACGTCGCGCGCTGCTTGTCCATCTCCGCCTGGATCTTCTTGCCCATGGCGCGGCGGAGCAAGTCCGCCCCACCGAGGCTGTAACCGGCCAGCACCTGCGCGGCCTGCATCACCTGCTCCTGGTACACAATGATCCCGTAGGTCTCCTTCAGGATCGGTTCCATGGCGGGGTGCATGTACTCGATGGGCTCGCGGCCGTGTTTGCGGTTCACGAAACTGTCGATATTGTCCATCGGACCCGGGCGATAGAGCGCCACGATGGCGATGAGATCCTCGAACACGTCGGGTTTGAGCTTGCGCAGCACGTCGCGCATGCCCGTACTTTCAAGCTGGAACACCCCCGCGGCGTCGGCCCGGCTGAGCATGGCGTAGGTGGCCTTGTCGTCGAGCGGGATCTTGGAGAGATCGAGGTTGATGTCCCGCTTACGTAATAATTTTACCGCCGTCTCCAAAACCGTGAGAGTCTTCAAGCCCAGGAAGTCGAACTTCACCAGGCCCGCCGGCTCCACCCACTTCATGTTGAACTGGGTAACGGGCATGTCGGACGCGGGGTCGCGGTAGAGCGGCACCAGCTCGTCCAGCGGGCGGTCGCCGATCACGAGACCGGCCGCGTGGGTGGAGGCGTGGGCGTAGAGGCCTTCGAGCTTGAGCGAGATGTCGATGAGATGCTTCACCGTGTCGTCGGTGTCGCGCAGGTTCTTGAGTTCCTCCTCGGAGTCCAGCGCCTGTTTCAAGGACACGGGATTGGCCGGGTTCATCGGGACCATTTTGCAGATCTTATCGACGAAGCCGAGCGGCATCTCGAGCACGCGGCCGACGCCGCGCAGCACGGCGCGGGCCTGAAGTTTTCCGAAGGTGATGATCTGCGCGACCCGGTCGCGGCCATATTCGTTCTGAACGTAGCGGATGACTTCGTCGCGCCGGTCCTGGCAGAAGTCGATATCGAAGTCGGGCATCGAGACGCGTTCCGGGTTGAGGAAGCGTTCGAAGAGAAGATTGAAACGCAAGGGGTCGAGGTCGGTGATGGTCAGCGCCCAGGCGACGACGGAGCCGGCGCCGGACCCGCGGCCCGGACCGACGGGAATGTCCTTGTCCTTGGCCCACTGGATGAAGTCCGCGACGATCATGAAGTAGCCGGGGAAACCCATCTTCACGATGGTATCCAGCTCGAACTCCAGACGGTCCTTGTAGGTCTTGGTCACTTCGGCGCGCTTCTCGGGGCTCATGTCGGCGGTGAGGACCTGGTTCTCCAGGCGCTTGTCGAGGCCGTCGCGCGCGAGCTGGCGCAGCGCCTCCTCTTCGGTGCGCTCGCCGGTCTTGGGCGAGCGCGGCAGGATGGGCTTGCGCTCCTCGACCTTGAAGGCGCAGCGCCGGGCGACGACGAGGGTGTTCCGGACCGCCTCGGGGATGTCGGCGAACAGCCTGGCCATCTCGGCCGCGGTCTTGAAACGGTGGTGGGGCGTGAGGCGGCGGCGGTTGTGGACCGAGACGAAGGATTTCTCGGCCATGCAGA
>JAYSFT010000144.1:0-8160 GCA_041913245.1 Rhodospirillaceae bacterium
CGCGCGACGGCGTCGGCGACGTTCGGCAGGCCCATGTTGTTGAGTTCGTCGGCGCCGAGCACCGACACCGGCGTCGGCGCTTCGTAACCCTGACGCACGATGCGCGAACCGGTGACGACGATCTCGTCGAGCGACGCCGGCGCGCCGGCGTCGGCCGCGAGCGCGCCCTACGGCGCGAACATCGAAGCGCCCGCGAGCGCCCCCGCGAGAGACGTGGTGACCGACAATGAACGGATGTGACGCACGAGTGTACGCGAATCGGAAATCTGGCGCGCGAACATGCGCGTAGCGCGAATGACCATAAGCTTCCCCCCTGGTCGATTGAAGGAGGCGATACTAAGCAGATCGGGAAATAGAATTCCGCAATAAAGTTTCACGCATGGAATTTTTCGCCCGCGTTGTGTGTGAGCGGCAACAGGAGCCGGGCGCGCGTTGTTTGGAGATATTCAAATAATAGCCGCTAACACACGGCGATATTGCATTTTTTGACGTTATGTCGCGGCCGCGCACGCAGGAAAAAGGCCGGGGCTTGGCGGCCCCGGCCTTTCTTGTCTCACATTAGTTTAAAGCCAGCCTACATCGCGAACCGGATGCCCGCGCGGAAGGTGCGGCCATCGTCGCCGTTGATGTTCTGGTACAGACCCGCGCCGACCGTGCCGTACTTGACCGGCAGGTAGTCGTTGAACAGGTTGTCGACGATGAAGAAGGTCGTGATCCCATTGTCGAACTTGTAGTTCATGCTGAGGTCGAACTTACGGTCGCCGTCGATGCGGTTCATGCTGAACGTCGGCGCGAGCGTCGTCGAGACGGGGCAACCCGTCGTGCATACGACCGCCGTGCGGCTGTAAACCGTCGCACCGACCCCGCGCATCGTGACCGTTCCGGAGAACGGCTCGTTCGTGTAGGTGAGCGAGACGATGTAGCGGAAGTCTTCCGTGGTGAGCGGAGCGCCGCCCTGCACGCTGCCGCCGACGCCGGCGCCTTCCTGCTTCACGCCGTTCTGGTCGGTGCTGTTCAGGCGCAGGACCTTCGTGGCCATCCCGCGCAGGTTCAGGCTGCCGTCCAGGTCGGCGTCGATCGTCGACAGCGGGAAGTTGTAGCTGGCCTCGAAGTCGATGCCGCGCGCCTGCTGCGAGATCAGGTTGCGCGGACGGTTGTTGAGGCGCGTGATCAGGCCCGTGGGCGAGCCGCCTTCGCGCACGAGGTAGGAGCAGAGCTCGGTTTCGCCGGCGAAGCAGCGGTCGATCACTTCCTGTCCGCTCAAGGTCGCGAGCGCGCCCTTGATGTCGATGTTGTAGTAGTCGACCGACGCGCCGAAGCCCGGCAGGAAGGTCGGCTGCAATACGACGCCGACACCGGTCGTATCCGCCTTTTCCGGCAACAGGGCCGGGTTGCCCTGCGTGACGGTGACGGTGGTGTAGGCTTCGTTGTTGCGGAAGCGGTCGGTGACGTTGCCGGTGCCCGAGGCGCCGCCCGAGAACAAGTCCCCGATGTTCGGCGCGCGGATGTCACGCGAGCGCGTCGCGCGGAAGGTGAGGTCGTCGACCGGGCTGTAGGTGGCGCCGACTTTCCAGGTGGTGACGTAGCCGGACTGGCTGTAGTCGGTGGCGCGCACGGCGGCGTTCACGTCGAACGAACGGGCCCAATCTTCGTCGCGGGCGAGCGGAACGACGGTTTCAAACGCGGCTTCCTTCACGGAGTACGCGCCCGTCGTGCCTTTGTAGTTGCCCGCGAAGAACACGCCGGCTTCGTCGAACGAGCTGGCGAAGCCCGTCGCCGATTCCTTGCGGTATTCGGCGCTGAGCGCCACCGAGACCGGACCGGCCCAGGTGTCGAACGGCTCGCCGGTGACCTGACCCGCGACGGTGTTGAGGGCCATCTTGGTGAACAGGTAACCGTTGAAGTTCGAGTACGGGTACGCGCCCGGCGCCGAGTTGTTGACGCCGATGCCCATCACGTTGATGGGGATACAGCCGTTGGTGGGGTTGGTGAGGGTCGAACGGCAGACGATACGGCCGTTCGCGTCATAGACCGCGTCGGTCGCTTCCAGGTAGCGGGCGATGTGGTAGTTGTTCGTCGAACGCGCCGAGATGTGGGTCGTCGAGCGCGAGACCGAGAATTCCCAATTCCAGGTCGTGTCGGCCGCATCGAAGGCGCCTTCCACGCCCGCCATGTAGCGGCGGAAGTAACGCGTGTTCTCGGCGCCCATGCCGATGAAGTCGCCGTTCCAGGTGCCGAGTGAGAAGCTGGTCAGGTTCAGCGCGGTCATCTGCGTGCGGATCGACTGCGGGATGAACGCGTTGTCGTTGCGGATGGTGATGTTGCCGAGGCGGAAGTAATTCACGCCCTGTTCGTTATCGGTGAAGGCATGGGCCCACTGGGCTTCGGCGAACACGGTGACGTTGTCGGCGAGATCGTAGCTGGCGCGCGTGAAGATGGATTCACGCTGCATCTCGAGGTTCAGCGGAAGCTGACCGTTGAGACGCGAGGCCTGCCAATCGCCGCCCTGCATGTACGGAGCGCCGATGATGGTGCCGTAATTGAACTGATACGGCGTGCCGCCGGGTCCGAACGCCGTGCCCTTGAGCGGGCCGGCGGTAATGATGCCGCCCGGCGTGGCGGTGGCCAAGCCGACGCGATCCAGCGCGAGGTACTGCGGAACACCGGTGCTTTGGCCGGCGCCCGTGCCGTAGGCCGGATTCGCGACCCAGTTCCAGGCGTTGTCGGCGATGTTCTTGCGGTAGTAGGCGTGGTCGATCGGCGCGGCAAAGGCATGCTCGCCGCTGACCATGAAGTGACCGCGGCCGCCGGCGAACGGCGTGCCGGCGGTGACGTCGATTTTATAAGTTTCGGCGTCGCCGAAAGTGGAGATGCCGCCCTGCACGCTGCCCTTGACGCCGGTGAAGTCGCGGTCGAGCACGAAGTTGACCACGCCCGCGAGGGCGTCGGAGCCGTACACGGCCGAGGCGCCGCCGGTGACGACGTCGACGCGCTCGATGAGCGAGTTCGGGATGATGTTGAGGTCGACCGCGCCGCCGACCAGGGCGCCGCCGATGCCGCCGAGGTTCGAACCGACCACGCGCTTGCCGTCGAGCAGCACGAGGGTGCGGGAACCGCCGAGATTACGCAGGTTGGCGAGGTTGATGCCGGCAGTGCCGCCGCCGACTGTGTTGGACGAACGCTGGCCGACGAGGTTGCCCTGCAACGCCGGCAGGCGGTTCATGGCGTCGGCGACGTTGGGCAGCCCCATGTTCGCGAGTTCGTCGGAGCCGAGGACCGACACAGGCGTCGGCGCTTCGTAACCTTCGCGCACGATGCGCGATCCGGTGACGACGATTTCGTCGAGCGAGGCGGGTTCATCGGCCGCGAAGGCGGCCGGGGCGGCGAGCGCGACGCCCGAGAGGGCGGTGGTGACGGACAAAACGTAGGCGTGCCGCATCAGCGTGCGGCTTTTGGATATGGTCATAGAGGGTATCTCCCCAAGAGGAATGATCGTCCCGGCGTCCCGCGCCCGGGCCTTGAGCGCGAAACTACCCGAGATCCCTCACAAATACTTTAGAATTTTTAAAAATCGGATCTGACCGCAGCGGAATGCGACATTTATCCCACACCGGCCGCCCCGGGGGCGCCGATGCGCGACCGTGCAGGCCGCACCGCGAACCGCGCAAAGAAAAACGGCGGGAGCCGGAGGCTCCCGCCGCGTCCTTGCGGAAATTTCGGCCTTTAAGCCAAAATTTCGCTGATCGCGTTCGAATTATTGTTGCTCTTGGTGCCCCAGGTCGCGACGTCGCAACCCATGAGCTTGAGGCCCGTATAGCCGAGACGGCAGATCGACGTGCCGTTGCCGGCGACGTGGATCCCGGTCTTCACCTTGCCGCCGGCGCGGCCGGCGGTCATCGCGGTGTAGCCATCGAGCGAGTGGACGCGGGCGTAACCGACGTCGGTATCGGCCTGGATGAACACGTTGTCGAGCAGCGTGCCGTCGCCTTCCTTCACTTTGGAGAAGGCTTCGACATAGTAAGCCCAGGCTTCCATCGAACGGCGGGTGAACCAGGACGCATTGACCTGATAACCGAGCTTCTCGTCGAGACGCTCTTCGTGCGTGCAGGTGTGATGCGGCTTTTCGTAGCCCGGCTTCGTGGTGTTGGCGCCGCTGTAGCTCATGTTGAACACGCGGGTCTGATCGCAGGCGACGGCCATGACCATGAGGTCCGTCATCAGCTTGTGGCGCGAGGTGATGAGCGAAGATTCGTTGCCCGGCTGCGTTTCCTTGTCGAGCGCCTTCGGCGCCTTACAGGCGGCGATCGGCGTCGGCTTGGTGAGCTGCTGGTCGAACTGGCGCTCGAGGTGACGCAGGCCCGTGAGATACTGTTCGAGGCGCGCCTTATCTTCGGCGCCGATCTTCGTATTGACCTTCTTCACATCGTCCATGACGCCCGAGAGCACGCTCTTGCGGACCATGATCTTCGGGTTCGGCGTGAAGGACGGCGCGTTCGGGTCCTGGAAATCCGGACCGAAAACACGCTGATAGAAGGCGATCGGCGAGAACTCAGGCACCGTTTCGGTGGTCTGGTTTTCGTAGGAATGCGTATCGCGCACGTCGCCCGTCGCGGTGGCGGTCAGGGTCTTGAAGCGCGTGGTGCGGCCGATCTGGTTCGACACGGTGATGTCGAGCGTTTCACCCGGATTGTCGCCGTTCGCTTTCGGCGCGATGCCCGAGCGGCTGATGATCCAGCCCGAGGAGTGGCAGAGCAGCGGGCAATCGTCGCGGAACGCGGTGAAATTCGTCAGCAGGTTCATGTGCTGCTTGATAGGCTCGAAAGCCGCCGACTCTTCCTTGAGGTCGAAGGCCGCGCCGATCTTATCCGGCACGAAGATGTTCCGCTGCATGCCGAGATGCCAGTACCAGGTGCCGAAGCGCACCGGCATCGGCGTCCCGTCGGCCATCGCGGTGCCGTTTCCGTTCAGGAACACATTGAGAAGCGGAAGGCCGACCGTGACGGCGCTGCCGCCCAGCATGCCCTTAAGTGCAAAACGTCTTGAGAAATCCATAGCGCTTCTCCTCTCTCCCGATGAGGTGACCTGAAAGGCTAACTATACGTGAAATCGTAATAAATCCTATATCAAAGGCGTGCGAGCCGCGCTGAAACACTGTGGAGTTTGGCTAAAGCAAATGCCCGTCCGCGCCGCGCGCCTGTCCGCGGGCCATATTATTATGCATTATCAAATATTTAGACGATATTTTGGTCCGGGGGTGAAAGCCCATGGCAAAAGGAGCCGCCGCCGGCGGTTTCGCCTATCCCCGCGCGGCGGACAGAGAGGTTAGGCTGCGGGAGGTCGTCACGCTTCAGCCAGGGGATTCTTCCATGTTCACCGTCTCGCGATCCGTAGCGGCTTGGCGCCGCGGCGCTCTCTCAGGTCTTGCCGCGGCGGCGCTCGGCGCCTGCGTCGCGGGCCCGGTGGGTGCGGCGTCCGCGCCGCCGGCCGGACCGGCGTGGGAAAGTTTCCCGATCGCGGCCATCGGTCCCGTCCCCGAGGCCGCCAAGAAGAATGTCGTGGTGATCGATGCCGGCGGCACGCTGACGGCCCGCGCGCGCGACCGCATCAGCTATCAGCACTATCAGGGCAACGTCGACGGCGGCGTGAAGAAGATCCTGGAGGACCTGTACCCGGAGCTGGGCGCGGTCGCGAACATCAAGGTGATGACCGCGGGCGGCCTGGGCGGCTCCTCCGGCGTGACCAACGCCGCCTTATATAATGTGGCGCGCGCCGTCGATGCCCAGCTCGCGCGGTCCGACGTGGACGGCGTGGTCGTGACCACCGGAACCAATGTGATGGAAGAAGACGCCTACTTCTTCGATCTCACCGTCCAGTCCGACAAGCCCGTCGTCGTCACCGGCGCGATGCATCAGTACGGCACCTTCACCTACGACGCTTACACCAACCTGTTCAGTTCCATCCGCCTGGCCGCGAGCGGCAAGACCACCTGCTTCGGCACGGTGGTGCTGCTGAACGATCAGTTCTTCGCCGCGCGCGACGTGACCAAGACGGATGGCTTCAGGATGGACACGTTTGAAGCGCGTCACTACGGCGCGCTCGGAGTGGTGAATGAAGACCATGTCCGCGTGATGCGCGGCACGCCGCGCGTCATGCGGTGCGGGACGGACGCCTGGAAGCGCCCCTTCGATCTCGCCAAGACATCGCCGGACAAGTTCGCGCGCGTGGATATCGCCTACGGCTATATCGAAGCCTCGGCCGCGACCATCACCGGCCTTGTCGCCGCGGGCGCCAAGGGCATCGTCACGGCGGGCCATGGTCCCGGCAACCTTTCCTATCTTCAACAAGACGCGCAGAAGGAGGCGGTGAAGAGAAGCGTCGTGTTCGTCAGCGCCACGCGCACGGGAGGCGAGGGTGTTTATGACGCCGCCACGCCCGGCATCATCGGCGGCGGCGACCTGCTACCGCAAAAGGCGCGGATCTTGTTGCAGCTGGGGCTCACCTTCAGCGGCGACGCGGAGCAGATCCGCACATGGTTCAACAGCATCGGACAGGAAGAGTTCGATTTGAGCGGAGCGTACAGCAAGCAGCAGGGATGACCTTCGCCCGCTCCTTCATCCGGCGCGTCACGATCCCGGTGCCAACGGCAGCACCGCTGATCGTGTTCGACGACATGTGCGTGCTGTGCTCCGGCTTCGTGCAATGGGTGATCCGCCATGACCGCGGCCGGCTGTTCCGATTCACGTCCGCGCAAGGTCCGCTGGGCCAGGCGCTTTACCGCGACCTCGGCCTCAACGCCGTGACATTCGAGACCAATCTCGTTGTGATCGACGGCGTCGCCTACGGAAAGCTTGCCGGTTATATCGAGGTGATGACGCGCTTAGGCGGCCCGTGGCGCGCGGCGACGGGTTTGAGAGTGCTGCCCGCGGCCCTCGGCGACAGGATCTACGATCTCATCGCACGCAACCGTACTGCGCTGTTCGGCCGGCGCGAAACCTGCTGGACGCCGTCGCCGGAGATCGCCGGCCGCGTGATCTAGGACAAACGATCCTGCAGCCAGATGATCGCGGGATAGACCGCGAGCCAGGTCCAGAAGAAGCGATTGAGCCCGAAGAGGCACGCGTTGGCGAGATGAAAGGCCGCGGCGAGCACGAGACCCGCCATCAGCGTCGGCGCGGAGATCAGCGTGAGCGGAAAAGCGAGCTCGAACAGAATGACCGCCCAGGACATCACGAGGAGAACCCGTGGCCGCGCCGCCCAGCCGCGCAGGCTTTCGCTGACGGGATAAGTGGAGAAGGCGAACACCTGGCGCAGCGCCTGCCCGCTTCGCCACCGCGGATTCCTGAGTTTCACCCAACCCGCGATGAGATAGGACAAGACGAGCTGCGCGCCAAGATAGCCGAAGGCGAGTTCGCGCGCTTTCTCCGGCGGCAAGACGTGCGCGAGCGTGACGCACCACAGCGCGAGCAATCCCATGCGGTCGCTGCCGCCGTTGTAGGGCCCCTGGAACCTTTGAAGCACGAACAACGACAGCAGCGCGAGGCCGAGCAGCGGCCAGGGCGCGCCGGCGCCGGCGATCACCGCCACGCACAGCGCAATGCGCACGAGGAACAGGAGCCGTTCGCCGCACGGTGCGCGCAGATGCTCGGCGCTCTGCTGGATGAAGGCGAGCGCGAGAAGGACTTCCGTCAGGCGAAGGGCGGCGTCGAGGGTCATGAGACGCGGCGCGCCTCGGAAATGAAGGCCATCTCGCGGATGAGCGCGCCATTCTGTTCGCTGACGAGGGAGATACGAAAGCGCAGCCAGGCGTTTTTGTCCGGAATATCGCGGGCGATGCGGCGAAAAATTTCGCTTCGGCTATGCTCCGTGGGTTCCGCGAGCAGACGTTCCGCGCAGCTCACGACAAAGAGCGTCTCATTCCACCGCGCGTTCCAGAACAAGCGGCCGACCGTGGCGAAGGGCGAAACGCGCGGCGGGCGGGGCCGGAACTCCCGCCAGTCGCCCGCGTCATCAGGCGAAGGCAACACCGCGTATTCGATTCGCGGCGATGCCGCGATTTCGTCGAAGAAATTCCAGGAGGGGATCAGAGCCGGCAGCAGCAGCTTGAGCGGTTGCAACATGACACGAAGAAAAGGCGGAGGAGCGCACAGGCCGGTATTTATA
>JAYSFT010000145.1:0-8159 GCA_041913245.1 Rhodospirillaceae bacterium
TCGGGCGCGCTGCACGGCCTGATGCGCGTGCGCGCCTTCGTGCAGGACGACGCGCACATCTTCTGCACCGAAGATCAGATCAAGGCGGAGACCAAGGCGTTCATCGAACTCCTGCAATCGGTGTACAAGGACCTGGGCTTCACCGAGATCCGCGTGAAGTTCTCGGACCGCCCGCCGACTCGCGCCGGTTCCGACGAGACCTGGGACCGCGCCGAAGCGGCCCTCAGGGACGCCACCGACGCCGCCGGCCTGGAATGGACACTGAACCCGGGCGAAGGCGCCTTCTATGGCCCGAAACTGGAATTCGTGCTGCGCGACGCCATCGGCCGCGACTGGCAATGCGGCACCCTGCAGGCCGACTTTGTCCTTCCGGACCGCCTGGGCGCCCAATACGTCGGCGAGGACGGGGCCAAACACACCCCGGTGATGCTGCACCGGGCGATCCTGGGGTCTTTTGAACGCTTTGTCGGCATCCTTGTGGAAAACTATTCGGGCAAGTTCCCGCTGTGGCTCAACCCCCTGCAAGCCGTGGTCTGCACGATCACCGACGACGCGGCCGGCTATGCCCATGACGTCGCGCAAACCCTGCAAGCCGCTGGAATCCGGGTCGAAACGGACCTTCGCAACGAGAAGATCAACTACAAAGTGCGCGAGCACTCGCTGACCAAGGTGCCGGTCCTGGTGGTGGTCGGAAAGAAAGAGGCCGAAACCGGCACGGTGGCTTTGCGGCGTTTGGGCGGCGCCAACCAAGAAGTCCTTGCGCTACAAGAGGCAACCGATAGACTTAAATCAGAAGCGGCGGTTCCGGGCGCTTAACGCACTCCGAGCCGTCGTTTTCTGTATGCGCGGGCGTTATTGAAAGCCCGCCCGCGGAACCCGATATTCCATCGCGTCATCAACAACGTCAGGAGACTGATACATACCTAGGTTTGACCAGCCCGCGCCCTCGTCGTCCTCCAGCAAGGACGGACCGCGCGTCAATGAACAGATCAACAACCGCACGGTGCGCCTGATCGGCCACGACGGTGCGAACTTCGGGGTCGTCGACCGCGAAACCGCCCTCAAGAAGGCCGAAGAAGTGGGCCTCGATCTGGTCGAGATCTCTCCCAATGCCGATCCGCCGGTCTGCAAAGTCCTCGACTTCGGAAAGTACAAGTACGAAGAGCAGAAGAAGAAGAACGAGGCGCGCAAGAAGCAGAAGGTGATCGAAGTTAAGGAGATCAAACTTCGTCCCAACATCGACGACCACGACTACGACGTGAAGATGCGCGCCATGCGCCGCTTCCTCGAGGAAGGCGACAAGGTGAAGGTCACCTTGCGTTTCCGCGGCCGTGAAATGGCGCATATGGAACTGGGCTACCAGCTCCTGCAGCGCGTCAAAGCCGACTTCGAATCGGGCGCAAAGGTCGAACAAGAACCGCGCTCGGAAGGCCGCCAGATCGTGATGGTGGTGGCGCCTCGGTAAAGGCGAAAAGAAAAAAATCGGCGCGGTGAAAAATACACCGCGCCGAAAGGTTCTGGGGGGAACTATGTCAGACGGATTTTACGCGCGCTGGGCGCCCTACCAACTAGGCATTTTAAGAATCATGTCGTCGCTGCTTTTCATCGCCCACGGCATGCAGAAACTTTTCAATTTCCCGGCGCGGCCCATGGCCGACGGCGCGGCGCCGCCGGCCTTCGAGCTGTTCTCGCTGATCGGCGCGGCGGGGATTTTGGAATTCGCGGGCGGCGCGCTTCTCCTGATCGGCCTGTTCACGCGGCCCGTCGCCTTCCTGCTGTCGGGAATGATGGCGGTGGCTTATTTCATCGCCCACCATCCGCGCACCTTCTATCCGGTGAACAACGGCGGGGACGCCGCGATCCTGTTCTGCTTCGTCTTCCTGCTCCTGTTTTTCACGGGCGCCGGCCCCTTGAGCGTCGATGCGATCTTCGCGCGGCGGCGGACCGAAGCGGCCGCCGGTTAGGCCACGCGGGAAATATCGAAGATCCTCATGGGCCGCGTTCCGTGCTCGCGCCGCCGAGCACGCCGCGCAAATACGCGGCGTGACGCGCGAAGGCTTGTTTGCCCGCCTGGGTGATGGTCACGCGCGTGCGCGGTTTTTTTCCAACGAAGTCCTTCTCCACCGTGATGTAACCCGCGCCTTCGAGCGTGCCGAGATGACCGCCGAGGTTGCCGTCGGTAGCGCCGGCGAACGCCTTGAGGCGTGTGAATTCCATCGCCTCGTTCGCGGCGTTGAGCGCGGACATGACCTTCAGCCGCACGGTCTGATGAATGATCTCGTTCGGTTCCATTGGCGGTTCCTAGAGAACTCTGTTTTACGGAGTTTATATTTCGAACCGGAGAACTCTGTCAAACAGAGTTGATGGCGGCCGTGCGGTCCGGGCGCTTTCCTTGCAAACAGGCCTTCCGGCGGGTATAAGCGCGCCTTCCTGACCAAAGGGGACGATTATCCACAGGTCGGAGCAAGGGGTCGGGTCCTATACCCGAGTCCACCGGTCCAAGGCTAAAAAGCCAGTTATTACAGGCTTTTAGGGCATGCCTTCGGGCCGGGTCCAATAACCGTCATGCTGATTGAAAGGACGCAAAATGCCCAAGATGAAGACCCAAAGCTCCGCTAAGAAGCGGTTCAAGGTTACTGGAACCGGCAAAGTGAAGGCCGGCGTCGCCCACAAGCGTCACCGCCTGATCTCGAAGCCCAAGAAGATGAAGCGTCAGAATCGCCGCACCATGGTGCTGGCGAAGCCGGACGGCATCATCATCAAGAAAAACTTCCTGCCGTACGCCTAAACCTCACCCTCACGGAGCACGACCATGTCACGCGTTAAACGGGGCGTTACCAAACACGCTCGTCACAAGAAGGTCCTCGAGCAAACCAAGGGTTTCCGGGGCCGTCACGCCACCAATTACAAGATCGCGAAGAACCGCCTCGAGAAGGCGCTGCGCTATCAGTACCGCGACCGCCGTCTGAAGAAGCGCGACTTCCGCGCGCTCTGGATCCAGCGCATCAATGCCGCCGTGCGTCCGCTCGGCCTCACCTACTCTCGATTTATCAACGGGCTCAAGAAGGCCGGCATCGAGCTCGACCGCAAGGTTCTCGCCGACATGGCCGTTCGTGAGCCCGCTGCTATCGAAGGTCTGGTGAAGCAGGCCCAAGCCGCGCTCGCTTAAATTCTCGTCGAGACGAAGTCGGTAAAGGGGCGGCCTTCATCGGGCAGCCCCTTTCCTTTTTGCATGCCTGAGAAAATCTTATGACCGACACGATCGAGAAGCTGCGTACCGAACTGCTGACCGCCGTCGACGACGCCGCCGAACTCGCGGCGCTGGAAGACGTGCGCGTGGCCGCCCTGGGCAAGAAGGGCCGCATCACGGGCATGATGAAGGAACTCGGCGCCATGGCGCCCGAGGAACGCAAGGCCGCGGGCCAGCGCCTGAACGTGCTGAAGGACGAAGTCGCCGGCGCGCTCGACGCGAAGAAGGCGACGTTCGAGTCCGCCGCGCTGAACGCGCGCCTGGCCAGCGAGAGCATGGACGTGAGCCTGCCGGTCCGTCCCGAAGCGAAAGGTTCGCTGCACCCGATCAGCCAGACCACGGCGGAGATCGCCGCGATCTTCGGCGAGATGGGCTTCGAGGTCGCCGACGGCCCGGACATCGAGGACGATTTCCACAATTTCACCGCGCTGAATTTCCCGCCGGGCCATCCGGCGCGCGAGATGCACGACACGTTCTTCCTGCCGCCAGGTTCGGACGGGCAGCGCTATCTTCTGCGCACGCATACGTCGCCGGTGCAGATCCGCACCATGATGAGCAAGAAGCCGCCCCTCCGCGTGATCATCCCGGGGCGCACGTACCGCTGCGACTACGACATGACGCACACCCCGATGTTCCACCAGGTGGAGCTTCTGGTGATCGACACCGAGACCAACATGGCCCACCTGCGCGGCTGCTTGCAGGAGTTCGTGCGTACCTTCTTCGGCATCGACGACTTGACCACGCGCTTCCGTCCGTCCTTCTTCCCCTTCACCGAACCGTCGGCGGAGATGGATATCGGCTGCTCGCGCCAGGGCGGCGAACTCAAGCTCGGCAACTACGGCGACTGGCTGGAGATCCTGGGCTGCGGCATGGTGCATCCGAACGTGATCAAGGCCTGCGGCCTCGATCCCAACGTCTATCAGGGCTTCGCCGCCGGCATGGGCATCGAGCGCATCGCCATGCTGAAGTACGGCATTCCCGACCTGCGCACCTTCTTCGAATCCGATCTGCGCTGGCTGCGTCACTACGGTTTCGCCGCGCTCGATGTGCCGAGCGTGACCGGAGGACTGGCGCGATGAGCAACAAACCCAATGTGCCGAAAATCTATGCGCATCTGCCGCAGTGGGCGTTCGGTCACACCAAGAAAGAAGCCGACGAACTGTGCGCATTGGTCCTGGACGGCAAGAAAGTCGCGACCAGCGCGGCGCTATATCATTTCGAGGATGAAGAGCCGCCCGAGCCGGGCGACAAAGCCGTCATCCTGGACGGCGACGGACGTCCGCGCTGCGTGATCGAGTTCACCGAGGTCGAGCCGGCCGTTTTCAAAGAGGTCGACGCCAAGTTCGCGTTCGACGAGGGCGAAGGCGACCGGTCGCTGGCCACCTGGCGCAAGACACACGAAGAGTTCTTCACGCGCGAGGGTTATTTCGCACCCGACATGCTTTTGCTGTGTCAGTACTTCCGCGTGATTGAACGCCTTGAATACCGGAGGACCGCGCCGTGAAATTCACCCTTTCGTGGCTCAAGGACCACCTGGACACCAGCGCGAGCCTTGACGAGATCGTCACCAAGCTCACGGCCGTCGGTCTCGAGGTAGAAAGCGTCGAGGATCCCGGCAAGGGCCTCGAGCAGTTCGTCGTCGCGCATGTCGTGGAAGCCAAACAGCACCCCAACGCCGACCGCCTGCGCCTGTGCACGGTGAACGCCGGCGCCGAGACGCTGCAGGTCGTGTGCGGGGCGCCGAACGCGCGCACGGGCCTCAAGGTCGTGCTGGCGCGCCCGGGCGTCGTCATCCCCATCAGCGGCGAAGTCCTCAAGAAAGGCAAGATCCGCGATGTGGAGAGCCAGGGCATGATGTGCTCCTACCGCGAACTGAAGCTGGGTGAAGATCACGCCGGTATCATCGAGCTGCCCGAAGACGCGCCCGTGGGCGCGCCGGTGACGCAGGTGCTGAAGTTCGACCCCGTCATCGAGATCAACCTGACGCCGAACCGCGTGGACGCCCTTGGCGTTTACGGGATCGCGCGCGACCTCGCCGCCGCCGGCCTCGGCACGCTGAAGCCGTTGAAGCCGGCCCCGGCGCCGGGCAAAGGCGCGAGTTCGCGCAAGATCAACATGGGCCTCGCGGCCGGGCATGAGCACAAATGTCCGCAGTTCGTCGGCCGCACCATTCGCGGCGTGAAGAACGGCGAGAGCCCGGCGTGGCTGAAGGACCGCTTGCAGGCGGTTGGATTACGCCCGGTCTCGGTGATCGTCGACGTCACGCAGTATCTGACCATCGATCTCGGCCGCCCGCTGCACGCCTTCGACGACGCGAAGCTGACGGGCGACATCGGTCCGCGTTTGGCCAAGGCGGGCGAGGAGATCGCCGCGCTGAACGGCAAGACCTATACCCTCGATGAGAACATGGTAGTGATCGCAGACCAAGCGGCGGCCCTCGGCATCGGCGGCGTCATGGGCGGCGAGCCCTCCAGCGTCACGGAAGGCACCAGCGCGATCTTCCTGGAATCGGCGCTGTTCGACGCCAAGAACATCGCCGAGACGGGACGCAAGCTCACCCTCAATACCGATGCGCGTTACGCCTTCGAGCGCGGGGTCGACCCGGCCTCGGCGCATATGGGCATCGAGGTCGCCACGCGTATGATCCTCGACCTGTGCGGCGGCGAGCCGGCCGAGATCGTCGATGGCGGCAAGGCGCCCGATTGGACCCGCGCCATCGCCTTCGATCCGGCGCGCGTGAAGTCTCTGGGCGGCATCGAACTGCCCGAAGCCGAGATGAAATCGATCCTGATGCGTCTCGGCTTCACGGTGTCGGGCGCCGGCGCCGCATGGCAGGTCGCACCGCCGTCCTGGCGTATCGATGTGGAAAACTGGCAGGACCTTGTGGAAGAGATCCTGCGGATCTACGGTTACGACAATATCCCGCCGGTGCCGATGCCGCGCGCCCCCATGCCGAAGCAGGTCCTTTCGACCGATCAGAAGCGCTGGGAAGTCGCACGCCGCTCATTGGCCGGGCGTGGCCTCAATGAGACCGTGACTTGGGCGTTCCTCGCGCGCGCCCACGCCGAGAAGTTCCTCGGCGACCTCGCGCTGGTGCCGCTGGCCAATCCCATCAGCTCCGATCTCGACGCCATGCGTCCTTCGCTGATCCCGAACCTCGCCGCCGCCGCAGGGCGCAATGCCGCGCGCGGCATGGCCGATGTCGGCCTGTTCGAAGTCGGTCCGCGGTTCGAAGGCATGAAGCCGGGCCAGCAGGCCTTGGTCGCCTGTGCGTTGCGCGCCGGTCACACCTCCGCGCGTCATTGGGACGGCTCGCGCCGTCCGGTCGATGCGATGGACGCGAAGGCTGACGCGATTGCCGCCCTGGAAGCCGCGGGCGCGGGCGTCGCGGGCCTGCAAACATATTCGGGCGGCGGCAGCGGCGTGCCGGCCTGGTATCACCCGGGCCGCGCGGGCGTGCTCAAGCTGGGCAACCAGGTCCTCGCCGCCTTCGGCGAATTGCATCCGGCGATCCTGACGGCGCTGGACGTCAAAGGTCCCATCGTCGCCTGCGAAGTCTTCCTGGAACGCATCCCGCCGGTGAAGAAAAAGGGCACGGGCGCGGCGCGCCCGCTCTTGAAGGCCTCGAACTTCCAGCCGGTGGAGCGCGATTTCGCCTTCGTTGTCGATGCCGGCGTCGCCGCCGAGACCTTGATCCGCGCCGTGCGCGGGGCGGAGCGTGAACTGATCGCCGATGTCGGTCTGTTCGACGTGTACGAAGGCCCGCATGTGGGCGAAGGCAAGAAGTCCCTCGCCATCGCCGTCACGCTGCAACCGAAGGACACGACCTTGACCGACGAGCAGATCGACGCGGTGGGCAGGAAGATCGTCGCCGCCGCCGATAAGACTTGCGGCGCGAAGCTGCGCGCCTAGGAATTTTTACAGATAGTTGTCATGACCGATCTCGCCAATATCCGTAACTTCTCGATCATCGCCCATATCGACCATGGGAAGTCGACGCTGGCCGACCGACTGATCCAATACTGCGGCGGCCTGACCGAGCGCGAGATGACCGAACAGGTCCTCGACAACATGGACATCGAGAAGGAGCGCGGCATCACCATCAAGGCGCAGACCGTGCGCCTGACGTACAAGGCCAAGAACGGCGAGACCTATCAGCTCAACCTGGTCGATACCCCCGGCCACGTCGACTTCGCCTACGAAGTCAGCCGCTCGCTGGCCGCCTGCGAAGGCTCGATCCTGGTGGTGGACGCGAGCCAGGGCGTGGAAGCCCAGACGCTCGCCAACGTCTATCAGGCCATCAACGCCAACCACGAGATCGTGCCGGTCCTGAACAAGATCGACCTGCCCGCAGCCGATCCGGAGCGCATCCGCCAGCAGATCGAGGACGTGATCGGCCTCGACGCGTCGAACGCCGTGCTGGCCTCGGCCAAGACCGGCATCGGCATCCAGGACGTTCTGGAAGCCATCGCCATGCGCCTGCCGCCGCCGAAGGGCGACAAGACGCAACCCTTGAAGGCCCTGCTGGTGGACTCCTGGTACGACCCGTACCTGGGAGTCGTCATCCTGGTGCGCGTGAAAGACGGCGTCATCAAGCGCGGCACCAAGATTCAGTTCATGTCCACGGGCAGTTCCTATCAGGTGGAGCGCGTCGGTGTGTTCACGCCGAAGCGCGAGGAAGTCCCGGCGCTCAATCCGGGTGAACTGGGCTTCATCACCGCCAGCATCAAGGCGGTGGCGGACGCCAACGTCGGCGATACCGTCATCGACGAAAGCAACCCCGCCGCCGAGCCGTTGCCCGGCTTCAAGGCCAGCATCCCCGTGGTGTGGTGCGGCCTGTTCCCGACCGACGCGGCGCAGTTCGAAGTGCTGCGCGAAAGCCTCGGCAAGCTGCGCCTCAACGACGCGA
>JAYSFT010000146.1:0-7939 GCA_041913245.1 Rhodospirillaceae bacterium
GGAGCGTCGATTTGCCCGCGCCGTTCTGGCCGATGATGCCGACGGTTTCGCCGCGGCCCACGGTGAAGCTGACGCCCTTCAGGGCCTCGAACGCCGGATATTTGCGCCACGGCATGAAAAGATGCGCGAGGCGGTCCGACGGGCGGGGATAGAGCGTGTAGCTCTTCGCGACATCTTTGGCGACGACGACGGGCGTGGGGTCAGAGGACATCGGCGAAATTCTTGCGGGCGCGGCGGAAGAAAGCCAGACCAACGGCGGCGACGATCCATGCGACGGCGAAGTACATCGCAAGGCCCATCCAATCCGGCGCGCGGCCTTCGAGCAGCACGCCGCGCGCCTCACCGACGATGAAGCTGATGGGATTGAACATGAGGGCCGTGCGCAATCCGGGTGTCAGGCGCTCGATGGGATAGAATACGGGCGACAGGAACAGGGCGCCGGTCATGAGCAGGCCGACGATATGCATCAGGTCGCGGAAATACACGCCAATCCCGGCCAGGAGCCAGGCAAGGCCCGTCAGCAGCAGGGCCAAGGGCAGGATCACGACCGGGAAAAGAATGATCGTGGGATGAACGCCCGCGCCGAGCAGCAGGAGTGCGGCGATCAGCACCGCCGTGCTGATCAGGCTATGGAACAGCGCCGTGCCGACCACGACCGCCGGAATGACCTCCAGCGGGAAAACGGACTTCTTCACGAGGTTTGTTTGCTCGACGACCGAGGTCGGCGACTGGGTGATGACTTCCGCCATCAGCCAGAAAACGATCAGGCCCGCGAACAGGCGAAGCGTGAAAGCGGTCGTATCCCCGTCGCCGTTGGACGAGGGCATGACGACACCGAAGACGAAGGTGTAGATGGCCAGGGTCGCCAGCGGGATGACCATGGTCCACAGGAATCCGAGGCTGCTCATGCGGTAGCGGCGCGAGATCGCGCGCACCAGGAACTGGCGCAGCGCGACCCTCTGACGGATCAGCACCGCGATCGGGATCACAAGGTCGGTCGGCCGGTCGCGTTGGGTGGAGTGCGCGCTCATTCGGATCCGGTCACGTCCGCGCCGGCAAGCGGTCGAGCACCTGGCGGATGGTGCGCGGCTGATGCGGATCTCGAAGGCCCAGGGATTTTTGCACTACGGGCGTCACGATGGTGCCGCGCCGGCGCGTCTCGATGGCGGTCTTCACGTCGCGCATGAAGCGCGCGCGGGCCTCACCCGACAGTCCGCCGCTCACGGGAACGGTGTTGCTGCCGTCGGTCTTGTAATAGTAGTCGCCTATATCCGTCTCGATCAGCGTGAAATCCGACAAGAATGTCGCGCATATGCGCAACAGGACGTCGTAGTCCTCCTCCATCGTCAGGCCGGTGACGAATTCCAGCATGCCCGGCGGGCATTGGGAGCGGTCGATGACGTAGCTGTGCAGCGGACAATAGTTGTTGTGGAAAAGGTCCAGCAAATCCGAGCCGCTGAAAGGCGGAATCACGCGCTCCTTGGTGTAGAAGAACGCGTCATACACATCGACGCGCATCACGCGGACCTTGGCGAAGGCGATGGCCGCGCCGGTATCTTTCAGGCGGCCGATCATCGTTTCGTAGGCTTCGGGATAGAGCACGTCGTCATAGTCGAGGAAGGCGAGGTACTTGCCGGTGGCGTTCTGGACGCCGAGGTTCAGCAGCACCGACCGCGCGTCTGCGGGCTCCGGGTCGGTGAGGTTGACGATAGCCAGCTGCGGCGCGTCGCGGCTCTCGAGAAGGGGGCCGAGCGCCTGCTCCACCGCCTCGATCTGATGGCCGTTGAACCGCTGCAGGACAAGAACGATGCGCAGAGGCCTATACGTCTGGCCCACCAGCGAGAAGACGCAGCGCTTCAGCTCGGCGAGGCGGCCGGGATCGTGAAAGCGGACGATGGTATCGATCTGTTCCGACATGGCTACCAGCGCATCTCAGCGAACGTGAAGTGGTGTTTGAAATCGGCGAGGCGCCGCCAATCCGCGAGAACCGGCTGCGGCCGGCCGGGCGGGGCCGTGCCGCCGATATCTTCCAGTTCGCCGATCAGCTTGGCCTCGAAGTCCGGGTCGCCCCACTTGCGGGCGAGAATGATGCCCGATCCGTAAATCATTTTCAGGGTCCGCGCTTCCGGCTCGCGGTTCGTGACTTCGTGCAGGAACAGCGCGCGCGGGCAGATGCGCACGGCGAAACCCAGGGCTTTCGCGCGCCAGGACATGTCCACGTCCTCGCAGTACATGAAGAAGGTCTCGTCGAAGCCCTTG
Source organism: Rhodospirillaceae bacterium (assembly GCA_041913245.1). GTDB lineage: Bacteria > Pseudomonadota > Alphaproteobacteria > Rhodospirillales > Rhodospirillaceae > SHVO01. Next base: position 2,260 of record JAYSFT010000146.1, read on the forward strand.
GTCTGCTCGTAGAGCGCGCGCGGAATGACGAGGCAGGCGCCCGAGGCCCACGGTGTCTCGAAGGTATGGGGATCGTAGGTCTTCGGATGTTCCGCCGGGAACTGCATCGCCTCGATCAGCGCGCGGTTCCGATGAGCGTGCATCATCTGCATGAGATTGATGATGGCGTCGGGATGGAAGGCGCCGTCCGGGTTGGCGGCGATGTAGAACTGGCCGCCCGCCGCGAACCACTCGGCCATGAGTTTATTATGCGCCGCGCCGAAGCCGATGTTGCCGGCCGGCTGCATGTAGTGGAGCAGCTCGCCGCCCGCGCCGGAGTCGCGCAGCAGGATCTCCGAGGCCATGCCGTTGTCGATGAGGCTGATGCGGCCGGCATGGGCGAGGCCCGCGCGCCCCAATGCGTGACGTGCGCTGTCCACGACCCGGCGCAACTGAGATGCGGTGTTGTTGTAGGTGACGATGCCGACGCAAACCTTTGCCGTCGGATCGACTTCCTCGTCGCAGCCGAGGGCGCGGTATTGCAGGCGGTCGACCACGACGCGGGGCGCCAGCACCGGTACCGGGAAAGTCACACGCTGCGGCGGCAGGTTCGGGCCCGTGAGCTTCAGGCCGCGTTCATTGACGAATGCGCTCAAGGCGGCCGGGGTGTCGATCGTGACAATGCACGGGGTCTGAGGATAGAGCGCGCGTGCGGCGATCTTCATCCAGCCGAAACCGGCGCGCTCGCAGACGTAAAAATACAGGCGCTCGACGGCATGCGCGATAGTGCCGTCGATCTGGCCCTTCTCTTCGTCGAAATCCTCGAAGGTCAGGTTGAGATCGAGCAGCGGTTTGAGCGCCGCCGAACGCGCCCAGAACATGGAGCCCGACGGGAAGTCGGCCGGCTTGTCCATGGACAGGGAATGCTCGCCCATGCGCTGGGCCAGGCCTTCCGCGGCTTTGAAGTTGCCGCCCCAGTTGATCCAGTGGCGCACGGCCTCGAAGTGCTGCGGCGCGATCATGCCGATGTCCGAACGGCGGGTGAACGCGTCGAACACGCTGCCGACGATCTCGGGCGAGCCGATCAGCGTTTCGAGGAGCAGGCCGCGCCAGTTGGCGAGCGCGCTGGCGTGATCGGAGATCTTGGAATGAAGGTGCAGGACGAACGGATAGCGGTCGTAGATCTCGCGGAAACCCAGCAATTTTGGCGCGATATCGCGGCCGCGGTTGGGCGTGACGCGCACCTCGACCTGGCCATGGGGCCAGCCGGCGAAGTGGCGGGTGGCGATGCCGGCCTTCGCGGCGCTGTCCGTGGTGATGAACAGGTCGAAGGGGAACGGAATGTTCTTGAGATAACGCTGGAACTCGGGCGCGAGGTGCTCATGGTAGAGATGCAGGAACACCGCGAGCTTCGGCGTCTCCATCTCGGCCAGCGGATAGACAAAAGGAACGGCGGCGCTGTAGTCGATCTCGATGGCGCGCGCGACTTCCTTGGGCAGCTGGCGCAAGCCTTCGCCCGGCAGCAAGGCCTGCGCCGCGCGGCGGCGGGCCGCGAACCAGTTCTGATAGAAGCCGGTGTCGCGCACCAGCGGGGCGGCGGCATGTAGGAGCGCGCTCACCATGCGCGCCTTGATCGGCACCGGCAGCGGCGTGTAGCGGTAGACGAATCCGCCGGCGATGCGCAGCGGCCTGCGTACGAGACGCAGCACTTTCATCAGGAGGCGGCTGGCGAAGCGCATCGGTTTGGTCACGCGCCAGCTCACCGACGTGGCCATGCGCGCGATCGTCAGATCGCGTGCATCCACCTGGGCCTGTAGGGCCTCGGCGCGGTGTTCGTGGGCGCGGATCTGCACGATCATGTTTTCGGTGACCGCGGCGATCTGGGCATTCATCGTCTTGGCGAGGCCTTTGGCCTCCAGCTCCAGCGCGTTGGCGCGATGCTCCTGCGCCTTCCAGGCCGCCGTCAATTCATCGACATGCTGCTTGAGCCTGCCGGCCAGATCGCGGTTCTCGCCCTCGAGCGCTTCGGCGCGTGTCTTCTGCGCCTGCCATTTGCCGGTCAGGTCCTCACGCGCCTGCTGTGCTTCAAACTGCGCCTTGAAGGCCGCGCCGAGGCGTCCGTAGGCCTGACGCACATCGATCAGCGCCTGCGGATCCTTCGCGGCCTCGAACAACGGAAGAAGGCCTGCGGGCAGGTCCTTCCCATAGCCGAGCACGCCGAGGCCGTGGCCATGCATGAAATCGAAACTGGGGAATTTTGTCTTCAGGTCTTCCCACAGCTTGAACACGCCAAAGCCGCGCTCACGCACATTGATGTCGTGAAAAATCACCACGGCGCGGTCCGACAGCTTCGGCAGCCAGCTTTCGTAGTCCTCCTTCACGTCCTCATAGAAGTGGCGGCCGTCGATATGCAGGAGGTCGACGGAACCGTCGGTGAAGTGCTGAAGCGCTTCCGCAAAAGTGCAGCGCACCAGCCGCGAGAAGGAAGCGTAGTGACGTTCGTTGTGATCGTTGACGCGGCGATAGATGTCTTCGCCGTAGAAACCGGCGTGCTCGTCGCCCTGCCAGGTGTCGACGGCGTAACAGCGCGTGGGAAGGGCGAGCGCCTTCACCGTCTGGCACATGGCGAAATAGGAGTAACCGCCATGGGTGCCCAACTCGACCAGGCTGCGCGGTTTCACGGTCTCGATCAGCCAGAAGGCGAATGCGCCGTGGTCCAGCCACGCCGATTCCTGGAGATAGAGCGGCGACCAGAAGGAGGACGGTGTCAGCAGGGCGCGCAAGTGGTTGGCGCGTTCCGTATCGCTGTCCGAAGGCGTCTGGCGCGCCAGATTGCCGGCATGATCCATACCCGGGCTTTGACCTTGAAAATGAACGAGTGGGTTAGAGCGATGTGTACTTAAAATAAGCCGCCGCTGTCACCTGGAATAGGGGACTTGTGGGCGGCTTTCGTGTTGATTGGCCTAGGTTTTTGGCTTTAGTGGGGCAAAGCTGAAGTGCTTGTGGCCCAGGTAGCTGGTGAAGACGGGGACGATGACCCCGATCACATGGGCGACCTCCTCGGGATGCCAGCCAAATCCCAGCTCTGGGAACATATATTCGGCGAGGCCGACCGAGACCGCCCAGACCTGGGCGGCGGCCGCCACGTTCACGAGGCCGAAGCGCGCATATTCCGCCGCGCGGCTGCGCCCGGTTTCCTCAAAGACAAAAAGCCGCGACAGCACCCACGCCGTCGTCATGCCGCACAGGTAGGCCGCGATCACGGCCCAGCCGTAGTCCATGGTCATGGACAGGAAATAGCGGCTCACCACGTTCACGCCCGCCGCGATCCCGCCGGTGATCATGAAGCGCGCGAAACGATGGGCGAGAAGGGGATGGGCGAATGTCATTGGACCCTGGCCGCCATTTCCCGCGCTACGCGCACGCCCTCCGAGATGCCGCGGTCTTCCGGGTAGTAGGAGGATGTGTCGGCGATCTGCAGGCCGCGAATCTCGCTTTCGATCGGCGGAAGCATGTCGAGAAAGCCGGGCGGGCAGATCGGCTGCGCGTACTTGAGGCGGCCCAAGGCGGAAACAAGACGGTCGCCGTCCTGAAGGTGCGGATTGATCCGCTTGAGGTAACCGAAGGACTCCGCGATCAGAGCCTCGTCGCTCCAGGTGAACTTCGGATGCGTGACCGGCATGTAGTAGGGCACGTAGACGATGGTGTCGCCGCCCGTATCGCCGAGTGGGCGCAGGTTCGAGAACTCGACAATGCCGGGGATCTCGATGGCCGGATCGTTGATGTTCAGCCAGAAGTTCCTGGTCACCGAGCGCTTCAGTTTATGCACGACGCACACCACGCCGATGTTCTCGAGGCGCGCGTAGGCGTCCTTCACCGGCGTGGACAGGCCCGGGATCAGTTTCGGGATCAGCGGCAGCGGCATGGTCGAGATCACATGTGTGAAATCACGGCGCACGCCGCCTGCGGTCAATCCCGTCACCGCGCCGTTCTCGACATGCACTTCGCCGACCGGCGCGCCCAGATGAATGCGCCCGTTCATCGCTTCGATGCGTTCGACAAGGCGCTTCACCAGCGTCTCGGAGCCACCCTCGATATAACCGAGCTCTTCCTGGAAAAGACTGCGCCGCGATGTGCCGACACGCTTGAGGCGCGTCCACATCCAGGCCGCGGACACCTTGCCGGCGTATTCAAAGAACTTCAGCGCGAACAGCTTGTCCCACAGCACGTCCCAACCGCGCTGGCCGCACCAATCCTTGAGCCATTTCTCGGCCGTGATCTTGTCCAGCCTCGACCAGTCGCGGCGCTTGGTGGACAGGAAGGCCATCACGCCGTAGCGGATCTTTGAGATAAGCCCGAGATGCGGGAACGTCAGCAGCGAGATCGGATCGCCCCACGGATAGAGCCGGCCGCTATAGAAATAGCCCATGAACGTGGGCCGCCAGCGCATGGCGCGCTCAAGCCCGATCTCGTTGAGCAGATCGAACGTCGGTTGATCGGCTTTGCAGACGAAATGATAGAAGCGCTCGATGCTGAGGCTGCCGAGGTCGAAGTGCGCGGCCATGCCGCCCGCGACCGCGTCCGCTTCGAAGACGTCGACGCCGTGGCCGGCTTTAGCGAGATGGTAGGCGGCTGCGAGGCCCATGACGCCGGCGCCGATGACTGCGACTCTGGCCATCAGAATTCCAGGACCACGTCGGCGTAACGGCCCTTGAAGGTCTCGCGCACGGCATCGGGGAACGGCGTGGCCGGTACGGCGAATATGTCCCACCACGGGATCAGCTCGAACTCCTCCGGGATCACCAGAGCCTCGAGCTGTTTGGTGGTGAAGGGCGGGTTCTTGTCGAACAGCGCGTAGACCTTCAGCAGCATCCAGAACAAGGAATAGGGAATGCGCACGATCATCGCGCCCGCGCCCGCTTCACGCTTCACGGTGCGGATGATGTCGATGTAGTCGACGCGGTCGCGGCCGGTGATGTTGTAGGCGCCCGCCTTGCGTTGTTCCAGGCAAGCCCGGATGATGCGGCAAAAATCCAGGACGAACAGGGGCTGGCGCAGATAACGCCCGGACCCGGGGATGGGGAACACCGGTGCGCGCCTCATGAAACGCGAGAGCCAGCCGAGATGCTTGCGGTCGAACCAGCCGAACATCAACGTCGGGCGCAGCACGACATGGCGGATACCGCTTTCGGCGATCACCTTTTCCTGGGCCTTCTTGCTCTGCGTGTACCAATCGACGGCCTGCGAATTGATCACGGACGAACTGATGTGAACGATATAGGGTACATCGTACTTCTTGCAGGCGGCGACGGCCTGGACGGCGGACTCGACGTTGTTGCGCGTGAAGGCGCTTTCATCCTCGCCGCCGATCTGGGCCTGCAGCATCACAACCGCATTGGCGCCGGAAAACGAGTCCTGCCATGCGCCGGGCGCGGCCATGTCCGCTTCGATGACGGTGAGGTCGGGATGCAGCTTGCGCAGCACCGCCACGTTCGGCGCGTGTTTGTCCACGACGACGAGATTGGCGAACCCTTCGTCCTTCAACTGGACGACGAGATTCTGGCCGACCAGGCCGGCGCCGCCGAGGAGGACGATCTTATCGTTCTTATTCAAACTCATTGCGGGCGATCTAGAGACGGGTGCGCCGGAAGATGGCGTCGGGGACCGATCTGATGATCAGCATGATCCAGCGCCAGAACCA